>JAFGPV010000082.1 GCA_016936015.1 Pirellulales bacterium | reverse complement strand
TTCAAGTGCTGGGTCTGCGACATCGGGGGCGACGTCTTCAGCTTCGTGATGAAAATGGAGGGGGTTGATTTCCGCGAGGCCCTCCAGATGCTCGCCGATCGGGCGGGAATCACGCTTCAACGGCAAAAGATGCCCAAGACGGGCGGCGGTTCCGGCACGCCCGGCGGCTTCGACAAACGGACGCTCTATCGGGCCGCGGCCTGGGCCGAGCGGCAGTATCACGAGTGCCTGTTGCACGCCGCCCAGGCCGAGCCGGCCCGGCGCTACCTGGCCGAGCGGAAGATCAGCCCGGAAAGCATCGAAAAGTTCCACCTGGGCTTCTCTCCGCCGGACGGCGGATGGATCCTGCACAAAACGGCCAAGGAGGGCGAAGCAGCCAAAACGGCCCAGCGCGCGAAAATCCTCGAAGCCGTCGGCATCCTAACGCGATCCCTAGGCGGCGGGTATTTCGACCGATTCAAGGGCCGGCTGCTGTTCTCGATCCGCGATACGCAAAACCGGCCGGTGGGATTGGGCGGCCGGGTGTTGCCCGAATTGGGTTTGGAAAGCCGTGCAAAATACGTCAATTCGCCAGAGACGCCGCTGTTTACCAAGAGCAAACAACTCTACGGCCTCGATCTGGCCAAGGAAACCCTGCGGCGTTCCGGCGAGGCGCTGATCATGGAGGGCTACACCGACGTAATCGTCGCCCATCAGTATGGATTTACCAACGCGGTGGCCGTGCTGGGGACGGCCCTCGGCCCGGAGCACATCCGGAATCTGAAGCATTACACCGATCGCATTATTTTGGTGCTCGACGGCGACGAGGCGGGGCAGAAACGGGCCAACGAGGTCCTCGAACTGTTCGTCGCCCAACAGGTCGATCTACGGATCCTCACGCTGCCGGCGGGGCTCGATCCGTGCGATTTTCTCCACCAGCAGGGGGCGGAGGCGTTCCGGCAGTTGCTCGACAGCCAAGCGGTCGACGCCCTGGACCACGCCTTCCAGAGCATCACCCGGGGCGTGGACGTAGAACGGGATGTACACGCCGCCAGCCAGGCCCTGGACCGGTTGATCGCGATCGTGGCCAAGGCCCCGCGGCTATCGCAGGAGACGACCGGGGCGGACCGGTTCCGCCAGCAGAAGATCCTCCAACGGCTGGCGTCGCACTTCCGCGTCGAAGAGCGGGAAGTGCGGCGGCGGCTGACCGCGCTGCGGCGCCGGGCCTCCGGTGCGGCGAGGCCGGCACCGTCATTAGGCAAGCCCGCCCCTGAGGCCGGCGCCCTCGAGGTAATCGATCCCTGCCATCGGGAGTTGATGGAGTTGCTGCTGGCGTTTCCGGAGAGTTTTTCGACGTTTGACGACCATTTTCCGCCGGAGTGGCTGGGCCGGGGCGCGTGCCGGCGGATTTACGATATTTGCCGCGAGTTGGCCGCGTCGGGCGTAGCGCCCGATTTCGACCGTTTGATGACCGAGGCGGAGGATCCGACGCTGAAAAACCTGCTGGTGGCCTTCGATGAGGCCGGGCGGGCCAAGCAGTTCCGCAACGAGGAGCTGCCGGAACGGATCGTCATGCTTCAAAAAAAATTCCAGGAAACGGAGGTACAAAAGCAGCGGCCCGCCCAGCGCGAGGCCCTGCGCCAAGGCGGTTCGGATCCGGCCCGGCAAAGCGCATTGCTGGATCAGATCCTCCGCCAAGAACGCGACCGGCAGGGTATCACCAAGCCCACGGACGGGTAAGGGCCTTGCGCGGTTTATTCCCAGGCCGCTCCCGCGCTGCCTGGACGGGAGGAAATCAAACTCCCGGGTTCCTTGACACTCAGCGCGTTGCATGGACGCGAAAGGAGCTGCTCGTCATGGATCATTTCGACCAAGGATTGCAGGCACTGGTCGCCCAAGGTAAAAAGCAAGGCTACTTAACCTACGACGAGGTCAACGCCTATCTCCCCGACGAGGAGGTCAATCCCGAGCGACTCGATAATCTGCTGATCGCTCTGGAAGAAGAAGGGATCGATCTGATGAGTGATCCCCCGGCGCAGAATTTCTTCGACCCGGCCGATCCGCGGTCCGGGAAGCCGGAAGACGCCTTGACGGAGCTGACGCTTCTCGACCCGGCCTCCCTGCCGCCCCTGCCCGAAGAGCAGAGGAAATTCAGCAGCGATCCGATCCGGATGTATCTCAGCCAGATGGCCGTGATTCCGCTGTTGAGCCGGGAGGAGGAGATCGCCCTGGCCAAGAAGATCGAGGTCACACGGAAACGCTACCGCCGCACCGTGCTGGGTTGCAACCTGGCGATGAAGGCCACGCTGGCCGTGCTGCACAAGGTCCACAAGGGGGCGTTGCCCTTCGACCGGACGATCAAGGTCTCGCTGACCGAACGGCTGACAAAAGTGCAGATCAACGCCCGGATGCCGCATAATCTGCAAACCTTGACGCACCTGGTGGAGGAGAACCACCAGGATTTCGCGCGGATCATGAACCGCCGTCTGCCCCGGGAGGAGCGGGCCGCGGCTCGAAAGCGATTCGTTCGCCGCCGCCGGAAGATGCTCACGCTGGTCGAGGAATTGAGCGTCCGCACGCGCCGCGTCCAAGGGATGATGCGGCATATCGAATCGACGTTCACGCAGTTGGAGGAGATCCGAAACCGGCTCCGGACGATGCTGGACAATCCCGCCACCCGCGATAAACGGGCGAATCTGCGTAAGGAATTCCGCGACATCTTGGTCCTCACTCAGGAGACCCCACGAACCCTCCGCCAGAGGTTGGAGGTCATGCGAAAGCAGTATCAGGATTACGAGCAGGTCAAGCGGGAACTTTCGGGGGGGAATCTGCGGTTGGTGGTTTCAATCGCCAAGAAATACCGCAATCGGGGGTTGAGCTTCCTGGACCTCATTCAGGAGGGGAACACCGGGTTGATGCGGGCGGTGGATAAGTACGAATACCGCCGGGGGTATAAATTCTCTACCTACGCCACTTGGTGGATCCGCCAGGCCATTACCCGGGCGATCGCCGATCAGGCCCGGACAATCCGGATTCCGGTGCATATGATCGACATTTTAAGCAAGCTGCGAAACGTTTCCCGGCGCCTGGAGCAGGAATTGGGCCGGGAACCGACCACCGAGGAGCTGGCCGTCGGGGCGGAGGTGTCGCTGGACGAGGTCCGGCGGGTTTTATCCATGGGCCGGCACCCAATAAGCCTTGACCGTCCGGTCGGAGAGAGCGAAGATAGTTCTTTCGGCGAATTTATCGAAGACGGCGGGTTGCCCCGCCCCGAAAAGGCCGCCTCGAATGAATTGCTCCGCCAGCGCATCGAGCAGTTGCTCAAGACCCTTACCTACCGCGAGCGGGAGATCATCCGGCTCCGTTACGGATTGGGCGACGGCTATACGTACACGCTGGAAGAGGTGGGCCGGATTTTCAAGGTCACCCGCGAACGGGTGCGGCAAATCGAGGCCAAGGCGGTCAAGAAGTTGCAGCATCCCGTCCGCAGCCAACAGCTCGCCGGCTTTCTCAGCCGCGCGGCGGGCTGACCTCCGCCACCGCCCCGCAAGCCGCCGGTTACCCCGGCGGCTTTTTTCATGGTCGGATATTTCAAATTTGAAATTTGAAATTTGCGATTTGAAATCTGATATTTACAATCCTTCCCTTTCCCACCTTCCCTCCCCTTCCCCATGTCCACTCCCACCATTGATCTCGAGATTCTTCGAACTCTGCACCGCCTGCACCGCCAACTGAGCGACGTCCGTGAACGTTTGGACCGAGGGCCGAAACAGATCAAGGCGGCGGAGGCCAACGCCGCCCATCGGCAAACGCTGTTGGAACAAGCCAGAACCGACGAAAAGGCCTTCCGCGTGGCATTGGATCAAAAGCAACTCCAGTTCAAGGGGGCCGAGGTCCAGGTGAAGGACCTGGAGATCAAGCGGAATACCGCCCAGAGCAACCGCGAGTATCAACTGTTGACCGAACAGATCCAGGCCACCCGGATGGCCAACGACGTCCTGGCGGATGAAATTCTCGAGGCCCTGGACCGCACCGAGCAGTACAAGGACCGTATCCGGCAGGCCGAGGCGGAACTATCGGCCGCGAAAGGAAAACTGGACAAGGTGCAAACCGCTTTCTGCAGTGAGGAGCCGCAATTGAAGGAGAAAATGAAACAATTGGAAACCGAACTGAAGACGGCCGAGGAGTCGTTGCCTCCGGAGATTCGCGAGCCGTACCGCCGCGTGGTCCGCCAACGCGGCGAGGACGCCCTGGCCAGCGTGGAAAATCAATCGTGCAGCGGCTGCCACCAGAAAATCCCCCTGAACACCTACAGCCTGATCCTGGTCGGCCAGCCGATCTTCTGCAAAACCTGCGGCCGGATGCTCTACACCCCCGAGGGCCACGTCCGGGAAGCGCGGAAGGAAGAGGAATGAGGGACCCGCTTGCGGATTGGTAATGACGAATGAAAAAATGACGAAGTGGTCCGCGATGAGGAACCTATTCGCGTACCGGATTTTTCGACATTCGAGCTTTAAACATTCGTCATTCTTTCGTCATTCGGATTTCGTCCTTCGTCATTCCTTCGCCCCGATCCTCAATCCATGATCCTCTTCGTGAATGGCTTCTTTCACTTCGCGGCGGTAGCCAAAATAATAATAGATCCCCAGGGCCGCGATCAGCAGGGTGATGATCCGGTAAGCAAGGGCGACCACCAGGCCTTGTCCCTTGTAGACGATGGCGCCGGGCGGGGGAACTTTGGTGTAGAGATAATCGAGCACGCCCTCGAACGGTCCCAACGGCAAGGGGAGCACGCCTGCGATGGAACTTAAAGGCACCAGGACGAAGTGCATGGCCAGCGTGGGGACGTTGCCGGGAAGGCCGCGGGCGATCAGATACAGTCCTACGACAAACAATCCTTGGAGGATCAGACTCAATAGCGAGGCCAACAGCAGCACGCCCGGCCGCTTCCGGTACATCCGCACCGCGTCGATCAGATTCTCCACGATGGATCCGATCCGCGGCAGTCGGCCCAGGGCACGGGCCAATCGGCCTTCGGTGATGCCGGGGAGGAACATCAGCCCGATGCCGACAGTTCCCAATGCCGTCAGGGCGTAGGTGCACCAGCAAATCAAGGCGATATTCTTGCCGGGAATCCGCCAGAAACCGGTCAGAAAGATCGCCGCGGCGGACAAGACGAACAGAAAATAGAGGCCCAGCAGGCGGTCGACCAGCACCGAGGCGACCGCCTTGGTGCGGAAATTTTTATGTTCATGGGCGAGCATCACCGCCTTGACCAGGTCGCCGCCGACGATGCCCAGCGGAGCGAGGTTGAAAAGGTATCCCCAAAAGCCGATCCGCAGGGCGTCGCGGAAACGGCAGGGGATCTCCAACGCCCGGACCAAGTACCACCAGCGGACGAATGTCATCAGCACGGCTAAGGTCGAAACCGCCCAGGCCGCCAGCAACAGCCACCAGTCTTTCGGCTGGTCGCGGAGCGTGGCAAACGCTTTGCCCCCTTCTTCACCGTGGGTCGCGTTCCACACCAGATAGGCAATCAGCCCCGCGGAAATACTGATTTTCAGCAGTCCGAGGAGAATTTTTTTCATGATGCTGGGTGTAGGACGGATTGGCAATCTTCACATGTGGGTCAGATTGCCAATCTGTCCTGCAATTTTACTTGTTTTCCACGGATTCTTCCCGGGGACCTGATTCCTGTCCCGGCAAGTCTTGCATTGGTTGCAGGTGCGAAGGTGGCAGCGGCAGCCCGGGTGGGCGGTCCCGAGGCGACAACGCGGCGTCCGGACCACTTGGCCGGACGATCGCCTTGCCCTCCACCAAACGACGGAGCAAGGCGTAGAGCGTCTTGTAACGCTGGATCTGCTCCGGCGACGGATTGTCGTCCAGGCAGTCCTGGCCCATGTTCATATCATTAAACAACGAAGCGAAACCGACCGCCAGCACCCTGCCCTTGCCTATCTTGGCCTCGGCGGCGACGGGATGCCCGCCGATCCAGGCGATCGGCTTTCCCCCATCGACCTGCCGGGCGTTATCCGCCTTGAGGTTCGGCCAGCCGTCGGCGATTTCGAGCGTCCCAGTCCAGGCGTTCTTTCGGGAAAAACTCAATCCGAAGGGCCGGAGCAGGTCGTTGGCCGTACTGTCGAAGTTGTCCGACGAATCGAAGACCAGCAGCTTTCCGCCCTCCTCGACGTAGCGTTTCAAATCCCGGCGGAAGGAGGCCGACGTGGCACGATCGGGACAGACGACGACCAGGGCGTCTTCTTCGAAAACCTCCCGGCCCGACCGCCTCGCCGTGGAATATCCCAATCGGGGGATCCAGCGTTCCAACTGCGCGTACTCCGCCGCGTAGGGTCCTTTGCCCAACGCCACGCGGGAGGTCGTGCGGTCGATGACGACCCGGGGCATGGGCTGATGCACCATCTTCGGGACCGGCATGGCGCAGTGGTGCATCCACGCCACCGATTGCGCCCCCAGCGTCCCGCCCAACGCGCCCGAGGCGATCAGCGCCAGCCACCACTCCCAACGCCCCCGGGCAAGCCACAGACCGCCCAAGGACAGTACCAGTCCCAGCAGCGACAAAGGTAAGCCGGGACGCAGCAGCGGACCCGCGTGGTTGAGCCATTCGACCATGCCGCGGATCAATTCCGCCTTGCCCGGTTGAAAGATCGAAAAATTCGAGAAGATTGTCGAATCGGTAAAGGCCAGCACCCGGCCCCGGCCGACGTACGCCGCCCAGATCTGCACGAACGCCCCGTACCGCATTTCGGGACAATACTGAGGAACGGGATGGTAATTGTCCGTGTGGTAATAAGGGCCCATGCTCCACAATCCCTTGCCGGCAAACACCGTCTCACCCCGGCTGGAGCTCGGATCGATCGAACAGGAGACCGCGAAATCCAGCGGCGGCGTATTCTGCAGGGCCGGATGCGCCGGCCACGGCGGGTCGAAATGCTCATCGTAGGGCGACTGCCCGTTGCCGAACAACAGGTCGTCGCGGAAGATGAAGCCCATCGGCCGGACGATGTCGTTGATGACCGTGCTCGATTTGAAGACGTTCGTATGATCGCCGATCAACAGCAGACCGCCGCCGTTTTGCACGAATCGCTGCACCGCCTCGATCTCCTCCGGCAAATAACGCTCCGTGGGCGTCTTGATGATCAGGACGTCGCAGTTCTCCAACGTCCGGTCGTCGATCTTACCGGTCTTCGGCAGCAGCGACATCTGATAATACTGATCGAGATACGCAAACATCACCGCGTAGTTGTAGCTGGACTGCTTTTCGCCATAGACCGTCGTGTTATAGGGCAGATCGGACGGCTCCCAGTCGGAATGCCGCTCGACGACCATCACCCGGCCTTCGCGCCGCGGCCCGACCGGCGACCACGTCGCTGCCAACACCCACACCGCCCCGGCCAAACCGACCAGCACGCTTCCCAAAACGGGGACACGCGCCATAAAGCCGCGACCGGTGGTCGCGATTTGCGGCGTGTCCTTCGGTCGCAGTTTTATGAACCGCCACGCCAGCAGTACCGGAACGATAAGCAGGATCAACAGCGACCACGGGGCGAAGAAATGATTCATCACGTGCAGGGGATGCTCCGGATCGGCCCGCAATACCCGGTGCAGGTACAGCGCCATCAACAGCCCGGCACGGACCGGCAGCCAAGCCAGGAGAATTACCGTCAACACGCGAAGACCGTGGATCCAGCGATTCCAATCGACGGCTACCATTGCCCAAAGCACCAATCCGCCGGCAAAGAAACACAGCGTAGCCGGATCGAGCAGGAGGTCCCAGGTGGCGCCCAGTCGATGGATTTGTTGCATCGAGTGCAGCACGACGTTCGAGCCGTCTGCCGTAGCGTCGATCCCCAGCAGCCGGGCGATTGCCGCCAGCAGGTCCGGCAGGGGCGACGGCAGATCGTGCGACCGGGCGGTCCGGGCGGCGTAGCCGGCAAACGTCAGGGCCTGCACGCCGAGGATCACCCCCGCAGCGACGATCCCCCGGCCCCAAGGCCGAGTCCAACGCAGGGGAAACGGCAGCATTACCAGCAACAGGCCGACGATGGTCAACCACGCAATCGCCCGATACGGCCAGGGGACGAGAACGGCCGGCAGGAGCAATAATAGTATCGCCCAGCCGTTGGACCGAGGATTGACCAACCGGGGCACGGGACCGCTCAGCAGAACGGTGGCCGCCAGGACCAAGAGTCCCGCGATTCCATAATTCGGCGGATAATACAATCCGCCGGCAAACGGGCCCGCGCCGGCCAGCAACGCCACGCCGATCCAGGCTCGCATCATCCGTTTTCCACCAAATTCCGCGCTCATCCTTCGTCGGGTCCTTCCTCCCGGATGCCGCTTTCGGGAATGGCTTTGTCGGCCGGCGTTGCCGCCCGGTAACCGGTGATCCGCGGCAGCAGCCACCGCCAGAATTGCAGGTTGTCCTCCACCGTACCCAGCAGGGTTTCCAGGTTTTGATTGCTGGCGAAATGGGTGTCGGCAATGACGGCGGCAACGCCACTTTTAAGGGATCGGCTGACCACGATCCGTTGCTTGACGCGACCGTTATCGATAAAAATATGCTCCGTCACGTCGTCCGCCGGCGACTGCACTTCCCACGAAGCGAAAAACTGGACTCGATACTTTTTCGAATCGTCGGGCGAAGTGTATTCCACCGTCAGCGGATGATTCTTTTCCTCGTACCAAGGCTCCGCCTCCTGGATTTTCTCGCCGGGCAAGACGGGAGTCGGCGGTACGGCGAATTGGAATTGGTCGAGGAGTTTTGCGCTGGCCCCGGCTTCTTCGGCGCCGACTAGGCAGAGAAACGTACCGCCCTGCTCGACAAATTGCCGGACCGTCTCGCGTTCTTCCGCCGAGAAAGACCGGGCGGGGGCGATGGAAATGAGCAGCTTCGCCGGCTGGAGCTGCTCGGCGGTCAATTCCGGCAGCCGTAGCGGCAGATAGCCGTTGCGCATCAGCACTCGGGCAAGGCCGGCGACGCCGTAATCCCCTCCGGAACCGGAACTCCAGAGCCGGCTGCTGTAGGCCTCCAGGTGCGAGGCGTCGAGGTAGGCGATCGGACGGGCCGCCGGGCCGTCGGAATGCGGCAGCACCCGCCGGGACTGAAAGCTCGACGAACTGCACAGGGCGACGCCGGCCGCCAATACGACCGCCGATATCGTGAGGGGAATCAGCCGGCGCTGTCCGATGAAAAGCACGATCAGAAGCAGAATTACGACGATAGAAACGGCTTGCCGCCATGGAACGCCCGGATCACTCGTCTCCTTGTCGGCCAGGACGCTCAGCAGCCGGCCGACAAACGGGTAGGAGGTCGGCAGCACGTCGTTGCTCAGGCAGCGCACGTCGCCCAACGTGACGATTTTTCCCTCCGGCGGCCATCCCTTGCCGACGGACCGTTCGGCCGCCAGGACGAGATCGCCGAGCGGTTTTCTCAATTCCCACTGCGGCGCCGCTCCCTCCGCCACCGCCCTGCCCGGCTCGCTCCACCCCCAACGGCCCACCACCAAGGGCCGGACCGACCAGGCCACATCTAGCACCGTACTTCGTTGGAAGCCGAACGGATTCCGGGCGTCGCTCAAGCCGACCGTCGCCGGCGTGTTCAACTGCTCGTACGACTGCTCCCAATCCTCGACCAGGGGCACCGCCGTCTCGTCCCGCACCGAGAAAAAGGGATCCGAAGTGTTTGTTTCCGGATCGGCGCCGACCAGCAACCGGCCGCCGGAGTCGAGATATTTTTCCAGTCGGGTGCGATCTTGTTCTCGAAGGATTTCATTAGGATGCAAGATCAGCAGCAGATCGGCCCGGGACAGGTCGGCCTCGGCGAGGTTCTTCACGCGGATGAATTTTCCGCCCAGGCTCTCGATAAAACACGGCAGCAGGCCATAGCCGTTCTCCGCGGATTTGCTGTATTCCGGCACGCTCCACGAACTGTTTTCTGAATCCAGGGCCAGGATCGTCTTGCCCGTCAGATCGGACTTGCTGAGGCTGAGCGTGCAACTGAGGGCCAAGACCGCGGCCAAGATCGGCGGTCCACAGTGGGTGATCACCTGCCACACCAAATTTCCCAAAGACACCACTTCCGATTGACGGTTGTCGCGATTGCAGCCGGGAGGACAGGCATTCTTGCCTGTCTCCGCATGGCCAGACAGGAATGTCTGGCCTCCTGGCTTGAATAAACCCCAACGCATCATTCCCGCCGCCACAATGGCCTGCAACACCACGGCTACCATCGGCAGGTTCCACGGCAGCCACGCCCGAACCATGTTCTGCCAGGCCCAAACGCCGACGTTATTGACTCCCACCTTGTCCGGGTCAGTTTCCACATGGAAAAAAGGATCAGGTAGACAGGCTAACAACTTTTCAGAATACGCAACAAGGGCAATGTAGATAATTTGGACAATGATTATAGCAACCAATGCCATGATAATTGGCCGTCGCCGTGGTCTTTGGAGGAAAGTCCCCCAAATTACCAAGAGGACCAACATGGGGACTAAAAAATCGATCCCGCCGAATGCGGCGCCAATCGAGAGTTTTTGGCAGGTCAGGAGAGATGCAAGTTTTCCCATTCCCGAGCCGGTCGTTTGTGCAAGATGCCAGACGACCGGAATTGAGCAGAATGCCAGGCGATAGACGGCAAAGAGAAAAACGGCAACTGTTCCCAAGAGCATTGCCCGAGCGTCGATTCCGCCGCGAAGGGAGGCGATGGCGGATAGAATGATGACCACGGCAAGGATATTTACCACGGCGATAGAAGAGGCCATCATCGCGCCGGCCGCGACGACGGCAATTGCCAGAATCCCCCAGCTTTTCCAAAGTCGGAATTCCTTCGGCCAGCCCAGCACCACCATCGTCCCCAGCAGGAGCCACGTCAGCGCCCGTTGAAATCCCTCGCCCAGCATCCCGCCCGAGCCGGCGGCCAACCAAGCGGCGGCCAGGGCCAAGGCCACGATCCCGGCGGCCGACCGCGAACAACGAGGCCCCTGACCGGCGGCGGCGGAATCCGTCCCAGACGCTCTTTCCATGAAAATCACCTTGCCGTGGCAGGGAAACCGCCACGAAATGAAAAGGCCTCCCTACCTTAATATCATTGGAAGAAAGCGTATTTCTACCGGGTTTAATGCGAAAAGACAATCCCGATTCATTAAAACGACCGTGATTTGCAACTGTCACATAAGAACTTGAGTAATTGTCATTCTGAGCGTAGCGAAGAATCTCCGGTTTTTTTCAGATTAGATCCTTCGCTACGCTCAGGATGACGGTTGCTTTTTCATTAGTCATTCGGATTTCTTTTATCATTCGAGCTTCGTCACTGGTCCTTTGCGAAGCCGCAAGCGGTCCCCGCCCCCATATCATCTTCCATTACGTCCCAGCACTCTTGCACTTCGGTACGGATGATTTCACGTTTCCAGTCCTCCTCGTGCACGGGCCAGACCTGGGTTCGGTAGGGTCCGAGGGTTTTTACAACGTGGCGGTTTTGGGTGTGGGCTTGTTGCCAACAACGGGCCTCGATCTGCAACGGCGGCGGCGTCCGGCCCGGCAGGTTGCTGCGGCGGAAGGAGATCCGCCGCTGGTCGAAGATGCTGACGATCACGGGGACGGCGCACTCCAGCATCCGTCGGGCGATCAATTCGTGACTGGCCGTCGAATATTTGGCCTTCAGTGCCAGCAGGTCCCAGCGGCAGGATCGGGCATCGGCAGCGAACCAGCCCGTGGGCAGCAGGAGCCGGCCGGCGAGGTGATTGGCGGCGATCTCACGGGCCGACGAGGCCGTTTCCCGCGGATCGACGCCCCAAACCGCAAAGACCCGAGGCGCAAGGTGCTCGCCGATCTCATGGGCGACGGCCCATTGCCGGCGTTCCCGACGGGGATCGGATTTCAGGAGAATCGTTCCCCGCGGCTTCGGATCCCGATGTCCCTTCAGCCGCACGTAGCGTGCCCGGCCGGCCTGCCGGTCGTCCCAGACCACGGTCATCCCCAGGGCGCGGGCCACGGTGAACGCATCCACCGGCGGTCCCGCCACGGCCGCGCGGCGGAGGATTTCCTCCACCACGGCGTCCATGCCGGCGGCCAGCTCTTCGCGCGTCAATTCGGGAAACATGGGACGGCCCCGGCCTGTCTTTTTCAGGAATAGTATATATATGTACACTTTAGCAGATCGTGGGGGAAAATCAAGCCCCCGCGGCGGACTCTTTAGAAATACTAACGTTTCGGGTAGGATAAACGGGAGCGTCCCGTCGGGTGAATTATCTCTCGGCGGTTGTTAGCCGCCGACTGTTTTTCATCATTTTTTTCCTGCAATAATATTTATCATGCCCCCTCCGACCAACGAGAACCGCTTCGCCCTGGTCAGCCTCGGATGCCCGAAAAATCTGGTGGACACCGAGCGGATGGCGGGATTGTTGGCGGCAGAGGGATATCAACACGTCCTGAGGCCGGAGGACGCCGATTTTGTCATAATCAACACCTGCGGTTTCATCGGCGACGCCCGGGAGGAATCGCACCGCGTGATCGAGGAAATGCTGGAGCGGAAGGCCCGGGGTGAGCTGCAAGGGGTGATCGTCGCCGGCTGCCTGGCCGAGCGCGATCGCGAGCAATTGCTCCGACGCCATCCTCGGATCGACCAACTGGTGGGGGTTTTTGGACGAGAGGAGATCGTTCAAGCCGCCTGCCGGATCCATAAAGGATCGACCGAGGGGGGTGCCGTCCACTTTCCGCCGCCCTCACCTTTCCTGACAGACACCCCCCGGCTGCGTTTGACCGCCGGGCATCTGGCGTATTTGAAAATCGCCGAAGGGTGCAACCGACAGTGCTCTTTCTGCGTCATTCCCCGGCTTCGGGGGCCCTATTTCAGCAAACCCCTTGAGCAGGCAGTAGCCGAAGCCGAGACGCTTGCCGACGACGGCGTCCGGGAGCTGATTGTGATAGCCCAGGACACAACGTCTTACGGCATCGACCTTTACGGCAAGCCGCGATTGGCCGACCTGCTGCGGCAACTCGACGCGATCCCGGGATTGCGGTGGATCCGTCTGATGTACCTTTATCCGAGGCACGTTACGGACGAGTTGATCGAAACGCTCTCGGGCGCCCGGAAGATTTTGCCTTATTTGGATCTCCCGCTCCAGCACGTCAACGACGATATCTTGCGGCGGATGCGGCGCGGCGTAACCCGGGTGGAGACGGAGGGGCTGTTGGAAAGACTGCGCCGGCGGATACAATCGCTGGTGCTACGGACGACCCTGATCGCCGGATTTCCGGGCGAGACCGAGGAGCAATTTCAAGAGTTGCTGGAATTCGTTAAGATGCAGCGTTTCGAGCGGCTGGGAGCATTTGCCTACAGCTCAGAGCCGAAGACCCCTGCCGCCCGGCTCGACGGCGCCTTGGCGGAAGAGATCAAGCTCTCACGGCGCGAGCGGCTGTTGGCCGCCCAGCAGCCGATTGCTTTTGCCTGGAATGCGTCGCGCGTGGGGACAGTGTATGAGACGATCCTCGACGGTCCCGTCCCGGGCGAGAAGAACGCCTGGATCGGCCGGACCTATGCCGAGGCCCCGGAGATCGACGGCGTGGTGTACGTGACGGGAAAAAAACTGCGGTCGGGCCAGTTCGTCTCCTGCGAAGTGGTTGCCGCCCGGGAATATGATTTGATCGGCGTGGCCGGGGAGCGGGAAGCAGCGAAGGTCGAGGATCGAGAGTCGAAGGTCGAACTTCGAAGGAGCGAGCCGGGCCATCCTCGGCCCCGGCGTTGAAGGAAGAGGAGTAATCCATGAAGGATGAAAAACCTTCGCCGATGAATCTGCCGAATGCGTTAACGGTCCTCCGGCTGGTCTTTGCACTGGTGTTGTTCATCTTCCTGGCGGCAGGAAGCCGAGGTTGGACGGCCGGCTATGGGTGGGGATTTGTCCTGTTTTTGTTGGCGGCGGTTACCGATTGGCTGGACGGCTACATTGCCCGGAGGTGGATGCTCATTACACCGTTGGGCCGGGTGCTGGATCCGTTTGCCGACAAAGTGATTGTCTGCGGCACGTTCATCTTTCTGGCGGCGGCGCCGGGGCTGCGGGATTTGGCCTGGGGCTTGCAGGCGTGGATGGTCGTGGTGATCGTGGTGCGGGAACTGCTGGTCACGGTGCTGCGGAGCATGATTGAGGAGCGGGGCGGCGATTTTTCGGCCAAGTGGTCGGGCAAGATCAAGATGGTCCTGCAATGCACGGCCGCCGCAACGTGTTTATTTTATCTGACCTACGAGAATCCCCCGGAAAACGCCCCCGCCTGGTGCACCGTGCTCCTGATCGCCTCGGTCTGGGCCACCGTCGCGGCAACCGTGTACTCGGGCGTCGTGTACGTCTTTGCCGCGGTGCGGATCTTGAAAGAGAACATCTGAACGGAACGATGGATTGGTCTGTTGCTTATGAAATTGATCCTCGTCTGCTGGGGGTGATTTGCCTTGCCCTGGCGTTGGGGATCCTGTTGGTCGAAGGAGCGGGATTTTTCGTCTTTCGCAGGCCGCGGAAACCAGCGATAGTCGTGATCCGGCGCACGGTTCCCTGGGGATTTGGCGATTTGGTCCTCATCGCCGCCGTCTTTTACGTCGGCATCACCTTGTGGTCGCTCTTTTGGCGGTCTCTGGTTCCTCCGCTGACGAATCCCGATTTCAGTCCCTGGACCGAGTCCCATTCGTCCCTGCATCCCCTGCTCCGGCTGATCCGGCAAGGGCAGTGGAGCTACCTGATCGTCTGCGGGATCTCGGCGGTGCTGGCGGCGCCGCTGGCGGAAGAGTTTTTCTTTCGCGTCTTCCTGCAGGGTTGGCTGGAGGGCCTGGAGCGGCGCGGGCGGCGCCGCTGGCGGATCCTGCGGCGGCGGTGGCTGCGCGGCGTATTTCCGGTGTTGTTTTCCGCCCTGCCTTTCGCGCTGTTGCACATTCGCGGCGCCGGCCCGACGGCCAAGGGAGAGTATTTGCTGTTTTTAATGTCGGGCAACGCCGCCGCTTCCCTGGTGGCACTGGGATTTGCGGTCTTCTGGATGCTCGCCTTCCGCGGCGCGACGGCCGCCGACCTCGGCTGGGCGCCGCGGGATTTTTTCCGCGATCTCCTGCGGGGACTGATCGTCTTTCTCGCCCTGGTCGTGCCGCTGTACCTGATCCAAGCCGGCGCCGCCTTGCTGTTGCCGAAGGACGTTACGCCCGATCCCTTGCCGCTTTTTTTCCTGGCGGCAGTACTGGGGGGATTTTACTATTCCACCCATCGCGTGGTCCCCCTGGTGGCCGCCCACAGCGCGGTCAATGCCTTTGCCTTTTTCTCGGCTTTGTGGTATTTTTTTTAATCGGCAATCCAACGGCTCCATCTGCCGCCTGGATCGAGGAGTGGGGTAATATGATTACATCCGGTAGCCGGCGGCTAACAGCCGCCGAGGGGGATTTACGTATCTCTAGGTGGTGTGAGCCGGCGACCAGTTCGAGTTGACATGCGACACTCACGAGGTTCCCCATGACATTAGGTTTTGGAGTGATCGGTTGTGGGATGATTTCCCATTTTCACGCCCGGGCGGTGCGCGACGTCCGGGGCGCCCGGTTGATCGGCGGTTTCGACGCCGTGCCCGCCGCGGCGGAAAAATTCGCCGACGCCTTCGGCGTGAAGGCGTACACCCGACTCGACGACCTGCTGGACAACCCGGCGGTGAACGTGGTGACCATCGGCACGCCGAGCGGGGCGCACCGGGACACGGCCGTGGCCGCCGCCCGGGCGGGAAAGCACGTGATCGTCGAAAAACCCCTGGAGATCACGCTCCGCCGCTGCGACGAGATCATAGCCGCCTGCAAAAAGGCGGGCGTGGTCCTCTCGACGATCTTCCCCTCCCGGTTCCACGACTCCGGCCGCCAGATGAAAAAGGCCGTCACGGAGGGCCGGTTTGGCCGGCTGACCCTCGGCGACGCGATCGTCAAGTGGTATCGCACGCAGGCCTACTACGACGGCGGCGCGTGGCGGGGAACCTGGGCGCTGGACGGCGGCGGCGCCCTGATGAACCAGGCCATCCACAGCGTCGATCTGCTGCTCTGGCTGATGGGGCCGGCCGTCGAGGTGCAGGCCCAGACCGCACTGCGGGCGCACCGACGGATCGCCGTCGAAGACGTGGCCGTGGCGACCGTCAAGTTCGCCAACGGCGCGCTGGGCGTGATCGAGGCTACGACCGCGGCGTATCCCGGCTATTTGAAGCGGATCGAAATCCACGGCGACACCGGCTCGGCCGTGCTGGAGGAAGAAGACCTCGTGAAGTGGGATTTCGCCAAGAAGACCAGGGCCGACGCCGCAATTTTGGAGGGAATGACCCGGCGGAAGAGCGGCGGCGGCGGGGCCGCCGATCCCGCCGCCATCGGCCATCACGGTCACGCCCGGCTGTTCCAGGACGTGGTCCACGCCATCCGTAAGGGCGTCAAACCCCAGATTGACGGCCCCGAGGGCCGGCGCTCCGTGGAACTGATCCTGGCGATCTACAAATCGGCCGAGACCGGCCGGGCCGTCCGGCTCCCCCTGCCCGGCGATCCGCCGCTGAAGGCGCGTCAGGCCGTCTCCCAGTAAAAAATCGCTCTTTTCTCAAGTCGGGAAATTGAGGAGAATCCGATCTCAGTTGAGGAAAAGGCCTCGCTCTGGCCCTCTCCCCGACCAACCTTCGGTCGGCGCCCGGAGGGGAAATCATTTTCTTCATGGAAGGAAGATTCATGCTGTTGCGGACGGTCGGCGATTATCTGGTCTATCTGACGGTTCGGATCCTGATCTGCATCGTCCAGGCGCTTCCGCTGGAGACGGGCGTGCGGCTGGCCCACGGATTTGCGTGGTTATTCTGCGAGGTGTTGAAGATCCGCGGCGCGGTGATCGAGGAGAATCTCCGGCACGCGTTTCCGAGGCTTTCCGCCGCGGCCCGGCGACGCCTGGCCCGGCAAATGTGGGAGCACCTCTTCCTGTTGGTGTTGGAGGTGGCCCAGACGCCGCGGAAAATCCACGAAACCAATTGGCGGCAATTCATCGCGCTGGAAGACGAAGATCATTTAGTCCGGCTCCTGCTCGAAAAAAAGCCGCTCCTGGTGGTCACGGGGCACTTGGGAAACTTCGAGGTCGGCGGTTACGTACTCGGCATCCTGGGCTTTCAGACCTACACCATCGCCCGGACGCTGGACAACCCGTTCCTCGACCGTTTTGTGAACCAGTTCCGCAGCCGCACCGGGCAGCAGATCATTCCCAAGAACGGCGGCTACGAGGAGATTCAGCGGGTCTTGACGCAACGGGGCGTGCTGACCTTCCTGGCCGATCAGTACGCCGGGCCGAAGGGCTGTTGGATCGAATTTTTCGGCCGGCCGGCTTCCGCCCATAAGGCCATCGCGCTGTTGGCCTTGGAATACCAAGCCGTGCTGGCACTGGCCGTTTCCGTGCGTCTCCAAGGGCCGATGCGCTTCTGCCTGAGGAACTACGCGATGTTCGATCCCGCCGGGCAAGGCGGTGGAGAGAATCCCGAAGTCAAACCATCGCCGTACACCCGGGAAGAACTCGCCAACGTGCGGGAGATCACCCAGTGGTTTTCTTCACGGCTGGAAGACCAGATCCGCACCGCTCCCGAGCAATACTGGTGGCTCCACCGCCGCTGGAAAGACACCCGGTTGCCCAGGCGGCGGAAGAAACAGGCGGCGTAAGGGGATAGGGCCCCATTGTCCAAGGAGAGACTTTTGGGGAATGACGAATGACGAAGCTCGAATGACGAAAGAATGTCGAATTCCGAAATCCGAAACATCATCCAACACCAACAAAGCAGATCCCCTTATCCTTTGGATTTCGTCATTAGGATTTCTTTCGTCATTCGAGCTTCGTCATTCGTCAGTTTCCAAACTTCGGTCCCGATTCTCTTCTTAAACTTCCTTCCGATAAACCTTACTCTCCCCGGTCTTCCGGAATCCGAATTTCTGGTGGAGATTCAGGCCCGGCACGTTGCTCCCCAGCACCTGGGCCTCCACGAGGGCGATCCCCTGCCGATGGAACTGCCGGAAGGCCTCGCTCAGCAGAAAGGTGGCCACGCCGCGACGGCGGTACAACGGATCGACGAAAAACTCGAGCAGGCCGATCTTCCGGCCGACGTGGGTAATCCCTCGCGGTTCCATGCGACGGAAGAGCGCCGAGGCGGCGGCCCCGGCGCCGCCCCGGGGCAAGAGCGTGAACCGCGTAAGGTCGAATTCGCCCAGGATGCAGGCCTCCCACCACGTCCGCGTGGGGGCGTCGATCGCTACTTCCACCACCATCTGACGCCGGATCTGCATCTGCCGGCGATCGATGACCGGCTCGAAACCGGTCAGGTCAAATTCAAGCGTTCGGGCGGTCTCGACGACCCGATAATCGTGCCGCTCAAAAACCCGCTGGGCCGGCCGGTCGGTGTCGAGGATCCCCGACGGTTCGCTGCCGCCGTAAAGGCCGAGATAAAAAGGACTCAGCGGCCGAAGCCCGCCGCCGTAAAGGACCTTTGCGCCCCGGCCGCGAAGATAGGCCTCGCTTTGCAGCAGCAGCTCCGAAGCGACTTCCTCCTCCTCATCACCGGGTCGAACCAGCAGGAGGTTCGTCACCCCGGCGTCGCAGATCACCCGATCCTGGGCCTGGTTGGGGCCAAAACCCGCATGAACGCAGCCTACGGCCGTTGCGCCGTCAAAGGCGAAGATCAGGCCCGGATAGTCGAAATATAATTTAGAGAAGATGAGTTGTTCAAATAAATCGGAAGAAACGGGCTGCAAGAGGCCGGATTGCCCCGCCTGACTGCGCCATAGGGCCGTCAGCAACGGTGGATCTGTGTTGCGAAACGAACGAAACGTCAGCATAGGCGCCTGGCAATCCGGGTGAAATCTTGGTGCAGGGACCTGGGATTATAGGAAGTGTTGCCGTTTACGACTAGATGAGGGGAAAACGTTTAGCGGCCGCCGGTACGGCGGCCCCGGATGGAGAAAATACGCCCAGGCCGCCGGTACGACAGCCGCTAAACAGAAGGCACATGTTACTAAAGTTCAGGGCGTAGATTTCAACTCGCGGAGGAACTCTGCCAACGCCTTTTCCGGCTCGGGCGTGAGCGACCGCAGGCGGATGGAAAAGGGCGCTGCCGTAGCGTGACGCTGGAGATCGTGAAGGTATCCGCGGAGGAGGGTTGCATGCTCGGGCTGGCCGAGCAGGAGAAAATACGTCCATCCCCAGGCCTCCGCGTAATCGTCTTGCGACATTTCCCGGTCGGGATCGAGCTTTTCCAGCCGGTCCAGGTCGGGCTGCCAGTGCTCGCGCTCCTGCAGTTCTTTTAAGCGACATAGATGCGCGTGGTTCAGCCCCAGTTCCCTCCGCGGAACCTCGTGAAATTCGGCCAGCCCTTCGTCCAGCCACAAGGGCAGGTTCGGCACGATCGCGTGGAGATACGCATGGGTCAACTCGTGCCGCAGGTCCTCCGACACGCGATCGCCCCATTGGGCATAGACCGAGAGCTTGACGTCGGTTTCGACGAAGAACGCCCGGCGCTCGGGGAATTCAGGGTGATAGAGCTTCATAAAACCCTGAAACCGCTCGGGATTCTCGAACAAATAGACGTGGATCGGCTCCTGCGAATCCGGGATCTCCAATCTTCGGCTCAGGTCGGTCCGCAGGCTGATCAGGTCGTCCACTAACCGATGATGGGCAATCAAGTGAAAATCGCTATGGATCTCCAGGGGGTCGTGGACCAGCGTGTAACGGTCCGGAAGCGTCAGCCGCGAAGCCCAGGGCGCCGCGCAGCCGCTAAAGAGGAATAGACACCCGCCGATGATCATCGCCCGAAGCCGCATGAGTTATCCCGAAGATGATTCAGTCGGGAAGAGGCCGGGGGCCTCTTCTGTTGGCAATCCCCCCAACAATGCGGCGGGATGATAGCAAAAGGCAACCAAATGTGTAAGAGCGATGGATACCGATGAAGAGACAATACAGCCCAAAACACCCCTGTTTATCCATGTTGGCCAAATTTAGTGATTGTCACCTTTTTTAGATTTATTTCTTTTTTTCCGTTTCCAACCGTCGCTTCCATTGTTGCAGCAGTTGGAGGGCTTCCAGCGGTGTGGTGGCGTCGAGGTCGAGGGCGCGGAGGTCGTCGAGCATCGGGTGATCGGCGCCGAAGAGCGTGAGTTGGTAGTGGGCGCGGCGCTCGGGGATCTTCAGGGGCTTGGCGATCTTCGCGCGGCCTTCGGCGTCGAGATGCTCTTCTTCGAGTTGGGCGAGGATGTCTTTACTCCGCCCGATGACCTCGCGGGGCACGCCGGCCAGCCGGGCGACGTGGATGCCGTAGCTCTTGTCGGCCGCCCCTTCGACGATCTTGTGGAGGAAGACGACGTGGTCCTGCCACTCGCGGACCGCCACGTTGAGATTCTTCACGCCGGGCAGCGATTTTTCCAGGTCCGTCAGCTCGTGATAGTGCGTGGCGAAGAGCGTGCGGCAGCCGAGGTGCTCGTGCAGGTACTCGACGGCTGCCCAGGCCAGCGAAATGCCGTCGTAGGTGCTGGTCCCCCGGCCGATCTCGTCGAGGATCACCAGGCTCCGCGGCGTGGCGGTGTTCAGGATCCGGGCGGTTTCGGTCATCTCGACCATAAAGGTGCTCTGGCCCCGGGCCAACTCGTCGCTGGCGCCGACGCGGGCGAAGATCCGGTCGGCGATGCCGATGGTGGCCGATCGGGCCGGCACGAAGCTGCCGATCTGGGTCAGGAGCGAAATCAGCGCCACCTGCCGGATGTAGGTGCTCTTGCCCGCCATGTTCGGGCCGGTAATCAGGAGAATAGAGCCGGAATTCGTAATGGGATGCGTGGAACACACCGGTTCAAGGGATTCGTTTGTGACTTCCTGACCGGTGCGTTGCACGCACCCTACGAGGGTGTCATTGGGCACGAAAGTGCCTTCCGGCTCCATGATGTCCAGGACCGGATGGCGGCCGTCGATGATCTTTAATATCGGTTGCCCGGTGATTTCCGGCCGGCAGTAGTTGCGCTGCCGGGCCAGTTCGGCCAGCGCGACCAGCACGTCGAGCCGGGCGAGGACCGCGGCGGCGGCCGCCATCCGGCGACGCTCGGCGGCGACCGTCTCGCGGAGCCGGACGAACAGGCCGTACTCCAATTCCTTGGAGCGATCATCCGCCGTGAGGACTTTCTCCTCATATTCCTTGAGTTCCGGCGTGATGTACCGCTCGGCGTTCTTGATCGTCTGTTTGCGGATGTACTCGGGGGGGATTTTATCGCGGTGGGGATTGGTCACTTCGAGGTAATAGCCGAAGACCTTGTTGAATCCGACCTTCAGGTTCGGGATGCCGGTGCGTTCCAGTTCCCGGGCCTGGTATTGGGCAATCCACTGCTTGCCGCCGCGGGCCAAATTACGGAGGTTGTCCAGCTCTTCGGAGAAACCGTCGCGGATGAATCCGCCGTCGCGGCTCGAAAGCGGGCAGTCGTCGATCAGCCCGGCGTCGAGCGTCGCCCGCAGGTCGGGGCAGAGATCGACGGCGGCTTCCAGCTCGTTGAGTAATTTGCTTTTTCTGGACGCATGAGGATTTCCACAAAGCATGCAAATGGTCCCCTCTCCCTCTGGGAGAGGGCCAGGGTGAGGGCGATCCGACTGAGTAGCATCCAGTGTATTTTCGTTATTTCTCAAACAGCCCTCACCCCTTGCCCCTCTCCCAAAGGGAGAGGGGAGGCAACCGCGGAGTTTCGCCTTCAACGCCGGCAGGCTGCGGAGCGTTCGGCCCAAAAAGCTTAAGTCGCGGGGACTAGCCCGGCCGGTGGTCACCCGGGCCAGCAGGCGCTCGACGTCGTACACGCGGCGGAGTGTCTCGTGCAGGTCGGCGCTCAGCGCAGCCTCGGCCACCAGTTCGCCCACGGCCTCGCTCCGTTTGCGAATCTCCGCCGCGTCGGTCAGCGGATTGGCCAGCCACTCGGCCAGCAGCCGGGAACCCATCGCCGTTACGGTGCGGTCGAGCACGGCCAGCAGCGACCCTTCGCGGCGGCCGTCGCGCAACGTGCGGGTGATCTCCAGGCTGCGGCGGCTGGCCTCGTCGATCTCGAGCGTGCCGGACGAGCGGTAGGGCGTGAGCCGGTCGATGTGCTCCAGCGAACTCTTCTGGGTTTCCACCAGGTAATCTAAAATCGCGCCGGCCGCCCGGATCGCCTGCTGGTCCTCGGGCGAATCGGTCAGCCCGAAGCCTTCGAGCGTGGCCGTGCCAAGGTGTTTTTCCAGGGTTTTTTGGGCCGTTTGAACGGAAAAGGCCCAGGCGGGCCGCCGGCTGACCATCATCCGCTCGCTGAGGTGCTCCGGCAGCGGCTCGTCCTCCTCGGCCAGCAGGCACTCGGCCGGGGCAATCCGGGCGAGCTGGTCGGCGATCTGACGGCGCGGAAAACCGGCCGCCGTGAACCGGCCGGTCGAGAGTTCCACCCAAGCCAATCCAGCCGGCTCACCCGGCGCAATGGCGGCAAGAAAATTGCTCTCCCGGGGATCCAACAGGGAGTCGTCGGTCACGGTGCCCGGCGTGACGATCCGGGTGACCTCCCGCTTGACCAACCCCTTGGCCTTTTTCGGATCCTCAACCTGTTCGCAGACCGCGGCGCGGAACCCGGCCGTAATCAACTTGCCAAGGTAGCTTTCCAACTGGTGGTGCGGGAAACCGGCCATCGGGACGGCGTTTTCGCCCTTCTCCCGGCTCGTCAGCGCCAGTCCCAGCACCCGGGCGGCCGTCTTGGCGTCGTCGTAGAACATCTCATAGAAATCGCCCATGCGGAACAGCAGCAGCGCCTCCGGGCAGGCTCGCTTGGCTTCCGAATACTGCCGCATCATCGGGGTGACGTCCATTTAGATGTTCTCGATGTGCAGGCCGCGGCGGCGGCGTTCGGCCAGGCGGGCGTCGTCGAAAAGGTTGGAGACGCGGCGGACGTCGTCGATGCCGCGCAGGACCAGCAGCGGGTGGGACCGGTCGCTGGAATTGATGCGGATGGTGCCCACGCCGACCAGGCGGTCGATCAGGTTCTGCTCGAAGGCGATGTCGTCCATGTCGAGCACCTCGATGCGGTCGGTCGTGCGGCGGAGGATGCCCAACTCGTGGACGAAGCGCTGGCTGGTCAGCCGATAGCGGACGCTCCAGCGGCGATAGATCAAGACCATGCCGAAATAGATCCACGGGGCCACGATCAAAAGGACGAGAATCCACCAGGAGACGCCGCGGACC
This sequence comes from Pirellulales bacterium, assembly GCA_016936015.1. Classification (GTDB taxonomy): domain Bacteria; phylum Planctomycetota; class Planctomycetia; order Pirellulales; family Thermoguttaceae; genus JAFGPV01. The sequence goes on along the minus strand of JAFGPV010000082.1, from coordinate 21,160 downwards.
CACAGGATGCCGATCAGCAACAGCAGCAAGGTGCTCAGGCCGCTGAGCACCCACGCCCAGATCATGGCCTTGGAGGAATAGCCGCCGCACCACAACTCGCGTTCCGGTTCTTTCTGGCGATCGACCTGCCGGACCGATTCCTGGAACCGCTTCGCGGCCGTGGCGTCGTCAGGTGTGTTTGGTTCCGGCCGGGGCGCAGCGTCGGAGGGGGAGTCCTGCGCCTCGCCCAGCCGGACGCCGCATTGGTGGCAAAATGTCGCTTCCGCTACCACTTCGGTACCGCATCGAGGACAGAGCATGGGAAAACCTCCGGAAAGGGAAGGAAGTTGGGAATACGTGAATTATGAAGGGGGGAAGGGAAAGGGGGAAGGGGGAGATGGAATGCAGAGTGTGGAGTGCGGAATGCGGAATTACTCACGTCAAATTATTCATTCCGCACTCCGCATTCCGCATTCTCCCTGGCCTAAGGCCCCTGATTGATGTATATTGGACGAATGCCTCATACTTATGGAGACTTCCTGAATAATGAAGTGTCCCTCTTGTCAATTGGATAACGATCGGGTCATCGACACGCGGCTCAGCGAAGACGGATTGGCCATCCGGCGGCGGCGCGAATGCCTGGCCTGCCGGCGGCGCTACACGACCTACGAACGCCTGGAGGGGACCACGGTCAAGATCGTCAAGAAGGACGGGTCCCGGGAGCCGTTCGACCGGGTGAAGATCAAGCAGGGATTGGAAAAGGCCTGCTGGAAGCGGCCGGTCAGCGACGCCCAGTTGGAGACGCTCATCAGCGCCGTGGAAAACGAACTGGAGTCGCGTATCGAACCGGAGGTCGCCAGCCGCGACCTGGGCGAGATGGTCATGCGCCGGCTCCGCAATCTCGACCCGGTGGCCTACGTCCGATTCGCCAGCGTGTACCGCGAGTTCAAGGACGCCCAGGATTTCGTCAAAGAGTTGCGGCCGATGCTGGCCGAAAACCGCCGGGGAGATCAGTAGCAGCGGCATCCCGCCGCTTCCCCTGGATCATCAATCCTCTCGAAACTCGTTTTCGTAATAATTCCCGGCGCCGAATATAAGCATTCTGCATTGTGGAGAAAAAACGTCGGCCCTGACCGCTGCGTCCTTCTTCTTGAAAAAGTTCTCTTGCTTCGACAAGGACGTTTTGTTAAATTGAATTTTTCTTCGTTTCTGTCATCGGGAGTTCATTCTTGACTCCATGTGCCAAGCGAAACGGTCTGCCGGGCCGGATTCTTCGCTCCGCTCAGAATGACAAGGGATTGTTATATTTTTACCGAGCAACACGATGGCCAACATTTTACAAAACACCTTAGTGCATTTTGACAGGGCGGCGGGAATTCTCCGCAACGAGGTGGACACCGACCTGTTGGATTCACTGCGCCTGCCCAAGGAGCGGATCGAACTGACGTTGATGCCGATGATGCCCGAGGGGAAGAAGCGGTTCTACCGGGCGTTTATCGTCCGGCACACGGTGGCGTTGGGACCGTCGAAGGGCGGCATCCGCATGACGCCCACCGTGACGCTGGACGACATCACGGGACTGGCGATGGAAATGACGTGGAAGTGCGCCCTGATCGGCGTGCCCTTCGGCGGGGGCAAGTCGGGTGTCGTGGCCGATCCCGAGGGCATGGCGCCGCTGGATAAAGAAATCCTCGTGCGCTGCTTTGCCCGGAATTCGGTGCTCCTGATCGGGCCGCAGACCTACGTGCCTGCTCCCGACATGGGAACGGGCGAACGGGACATGGGTTACATCAAGGACACTCTGAGTTACAGCATCGGTTACGCCACGACCCAAGGATGCTACGTGACGGGAAAACCGATCCTCTTGGGCGGAATTCCCGGCCGCCGGGAGGCCACCGGCTACGGCGTTTCGGTGTGCGTGATCGAGGCGCTGAAAAAGCTGAAAAAGGAGCCTGCGGGGACGACGGTGATTGTGCAAGGGTACGGCAACGTAGGATCGAACACCGCCCGGGCCCTCGACCGCCAGGGATTGAAGATCATCGGCGTCAGCGACAAGTACGGCGCGGTGTATAAGCCGGAGGGCATCAACCTCGACGCCCTGGACCGCTATCTGGAGAGTTCCAACACGGTCAAGGATTTCCCCGGCGCAACGCCCATCGACGGCAGAGAACTGCTTGAAATGCCCTGCGACGTGCTGATCCCGGCCGCCGCCGCGGATCAAATCACCGCCGAAAACGCCCCGCGGCTGAAGACGTCGATCGTTGCGGAGGGCGCCAACAGCCCGACCTCGCCGGAAGCGGACGAGATGCTGGTAAAAAGGGGCGTGTTCATAATCCCCGACATTCTCTGCAACGCGGGCGGCGTGTTCGTCTCGTACTTGGAATACACCCAAGAGACTCAACAGGAGCAAATGACCATCGAAGAGGTCAACGCCCGGTTGACCCGGCGGATGACCGAGAAATTCTGGCAGATTCTGGAATTGTCGGAGCAGCGGAAATTCTCGATGCGGACCGCCGCCATGCACCGGGCCGTGTCCACCGTTTACGAAGCGCTGCTCGCCCGGGGACGTTGTCCATGACCTATAAGGAAGTTCTCTCATGGCACAAATCACCACGAAACCCTCCAGGCACATGCCCAGCTATTCCACAAAAGTCGACCTTTTCATGGAGCGGGTGATCGCCCGGAACCCCCACGAGCCGGAATTCCACCAGGCGGTGCGCGAGGTGATCGATTCGGTGATGCCGGTGGTCGAGGTGACCCCGGCGTATCAGCAGGCCCGGATCCTGGAGCGGTTGGTCGAACCGGAGCGGGTGATCATGTTCGCCGTCCCCTGGGTAGACGACCGGGGCGAAGTGCACGTCAACCGCGGGTACCGCATCCAGATGAACAGCGCCATCGGCCCCTACAAGGGCGGACTGCGGTTCCATCCCACGGTGAACCTCAGCGTGCTGAAGTTCCTGGCCTTCGAGCAGGTCTTCAAGAACAGCCTCACCACGCTCTCGATGGGCGGGGCCAAGGGCGGCTCGAACTTCGATCCCAAGGGCAAAAGCGACAACGAAGTGATGCGATTCTGCCAGTCCTTTATGAACGAACTCTATCGCCACATCGGCCCCGACACCGACGTGCCGGCCGGCGACATCGGCGTCGGCGACCGGGAGATCGGCTACCTCTTCGGCCAGTACCGGAAGATCGCCGACCGCTTCTGCGGCGTCTTGACCGGCAAGGGCGTCGAGTACGGCGGTTCCTCCATTCGGCCCGAGGCCACCGGCTACGGCGCCGTCTATTTTGCCGAGGAGATGCTGGCCACCCACGGCGACAGCCTCCACGGCAAGCGGGCCGTCGTCTCCGGATCGGGAAACGTCGCCCAATATACGGTCGAGAAGCTTCTGGAACGCCACGCCAAACCGGTCACGCTGAGCGACTCGGGCGGAACGGTCGTCGATGAGGACGGCATCGACGGCGAGAAACTGCAATGGGTCATGCAGTTGAAAAACGTCCGCCGGGGACCGATCGCCGAGTATGCCGAGAAGTTCACCGGCGCCAAATATCTGCCCAACCAGAAACCGTGGAACGTCCCCTGCGAACTGGCCTTCCCCAGCGCCACGCAAAACGAGATCGACGCGGACAACGCCCGGACGCTAGTCGCCAACGGGTGCATCTGCGTCTCGGAGGGCGCCAACATGCCCACCGTGCCGGAAGGGGTTGACGTCTTCCTCGACGCCAAGATCCTCTACGGCCCCGGCAAGGCGGCCAACGCCGGCGGCGTGGCCGTCTCCGGCCTGGAAATGACCCAAAACGCCGGCGTGACCCACTGGACCCGCCAGGAAGTCGACGTCCAACTGCGGAAGATCATGCAGTCGATCCACGAAAGCTGCGTGAAGTACGGCAGGAAGGACAAGTTCGTCAACTACGTCCGCGGGGCCAACGTCGCCGGCTTCGTCAAGGTCGCCGACGCCATGGTCCAGCAAGGAATTGTGTGAGCATCGGGGATGCTCATGGTTCGCTGAATATTCGAAAATTGCAGTCGGTTTCGATAGCCGGCGGCTAACAGCCGCCGCGGAAGGTTCGCTTATTTCTCGGCGGCTGTTAGCCGCCGGCTAGTTGAGATTCATTTTCTGAGAATCCATAAACGGAATGTGCCGTTGTTTCTCCGACTCTTCATCTGCCGCTTTTCTTTGACGGATTTATTTTGCATCGGGTTTCTCTTTTTTCATTTATGCGGTGAAGCGACAAGTACGGAAACACCGGAAAAATCTCCCCCCCTGCCCCGGGTAAAGATCGCCGCCGACGGCCGGTCGTTTGTTTTGGAAGGCTCCGAAAAACGGTTCGTCCCCTGGGGATTCAACTACGACCACGACCGGCGGGGCCGGCTGCTGGAAGATTATTGGGAGGCGGAATGGGACAAGGTGGAAGAGGACTTCCGGGAGATGAAGCAGCTCGGAGCGAACGTGGTGCGGATCCACCTGCAACTGGGCAGGTTCCTCGATTCGCCCCAACGCCCCCACGAAGCGTCGCTGAAGCGGCTCAGCCGACTGCTGACCCTGGGCGAGCGGGTCGGATTGTATCTCGACCTGACGGGCTTGGGCTGCTACCACAAAAAGGACGTGCCGGCGTGGTACGACGCCCTCGGCGAAGCGGAGCGCTGGGCCGCCCAGGCCCGATTTTGGCAGGCCGTGGCCGATTGCTGCAAGCACAGTCCTGCGGTGTTCTGCTACGACTTGATGAACGAGCCGGTGGTGCCGGGCGACCGGCGCCCGCCCGGCGACTGGCTCGGTCCGCCCTTCGACGGAAAATGCTTCATGCAGTTCATCACCCTGACGCCGGGCGGGCGCCCCCGGCCGGCCATCGCGCGGAAATGGATCCAGACCTTAGCCGCGACCATCCGCCAACGCGACCGGCGGCACTTGATTACCGTCGGGCTGGTCGATTGGAGCCTGGACCGCCCGGGCTTGAGCTCGGGCTTTGTCCCCCGGGTGATCGCCGGCGATTTGGATTTTCTCAGCGTCCACGTCTATCCCCAAAAGGGCAAAATCGAGGAGGCCCTGAAAACGCTAAACGGATTCGCCGTAGGCAAGCCGGTGCTGATCGAAGAGACTTTCCCGTTGTACTGCCCGCCCCGGGAGTTCGAGCAATTCCTGGCCGGCTCCGAAAAGACGGCGGCCGGCTGGCTCGGTTTCTACTGGGGCAAGACGCTTGAGGAATACCGCCAGCCCCATCCCACCATCGCCGACAGCATCATGCGGCAGTGGCTAGAATTCTTTCAGGAGAGGGCCAAACAGGTGAAGGAAAAGTAAAGGCGGCGGGTGTGAACCCCAGTGAGCCGGGCCGTCCTCGGCCCCGGCAACCCGGCTTTCTTTCCCCATGCCCGGCGATTCAAGCCCATTTACCGGTGATCAACGCTCTCGGTCCGTCCAATATTCCGCCGCCTTTCGATATTGTTCATCGTCCGGATCGAGTTCGATGGCGCGGTGAAAGGCCGCGCGGGCTTCCGGATAGGATCCAAGTTCTGCGTAAGCAATGCCCAGGTTGTACCAGTAGCGAGATTCTTTCTCGTCGAGTTCTAAAGCCTGGCGGTATTCCTTGACGGCGCGGGGGTAATCCTCAGCCATGATTGCCTGATCCCCTTTGTACCCGTGCATTTGCGCTTCTCGTGCAATCCCATTACTGAAATCGACGTATCTCAGCCCCCAGGCGCCGGCCGCAAAGCTTGCCAAGAGGAGAACAGCCAGGGCGCCCCTCGACGCCAGGCGGAAGTTCCGCAATGGGGCGGAGACGGCGTAGCCCAGCAGCACGCCCAGCACTGCGCCCATGCCGTGGGCCACGTTGCCGACACTCCAAACATCAGCAACCGTCAAGGCGATGCACAAAAAAAACCAGACTACGAAGAGTTGTACGGTGGCGTGATCGACAAGGCCGTAGAAACGCCGGTCGAACCGGCCGAGAATCCAAAGAAAACCGAACAGGCCGTAGCCCACCCCGGACAATCCCACGCCGGGACCCGCCAGAGCATACTGGGCCGCCGAGGAGCCGGCCGCAAAAAGCATCAGGATCAACAACGTCCGGCCCGATCCATAGACGATTTCCACCCGCGTGCCGAACACCCAGAGCCAATAGAGATTGAACAACAAATGCAGGATGCCGACGTGAGGAAGTGTGGAGGTCATTAATCGCCACACCTGGCCGGACCAGGCGTGATAGTCCATCAACAATGGCTCAACGTCGCCGCCGCTCCACCACCAGAGGCTCGTGCCGATCGCGCAGAGGCCGACGGCCGTAATTACCGGACAACGCCGCCATTGAGAAAGGTGCGGGATTTCCATGGCAAGGGATCGACCGATTTACGGCTGGAGGGTTTCCGTTTTCGTCTCAACCTTTTTGACCGGCTGATCCTTCAACGTCTCCTTGCCGAATTCCTCCAACCATTGGTGGAATTCCGAGTCGTGGATGATCTTCTCCAGGTCCTTATGATCGGCAATGTATTTTTGGATTTCCGCGGCGCTGGCCGCCCGGGAGGGGACGCTGCGCGGAGGCGGCTCTACCGGGCAAGGGGCCGAGGGACACCGGAGAACCCAGATCAAATATGCAATCCCGGCAATGAGGATCCCCACTCCGGCTAAAAAAATGCCGATTGCTTGGAGCGGGTGCGGTTTTGGTTCCTGGGAATTCATAAATCGGCTCCTTCAATGTAGAAGCGGCATCTTGCCGCTTCCTGGAATCGGGTGTTCGCCATTTTTATTGAAGCGGCAAGATGCTGCTTCTACTCGACCAGCAGCAACTTGCCGGGGTTCTGCAGGAGGTCGATCACGTCGTTGAGAAACCGGGCGGCCTCGGCGCCGTCGACCAGGCGGTGGTCGAACGAGAGGCTCAGCGGGAGCATCCACCGGGCCATCGCCTTGCCGTCGCGCAGCACGAGGACGTCCCGCGACCGGCCCACCAGCAGGATCGCTGCCTCGGGATAATTGATGATCGGCGTGCTGTACGTCCCGCCGACGGCCCCCATGTTGCTGATCGTGAATGTCCCGCCGCGGAGGTCCTCGACGGTGAAATCGGCGGACCGGGCTTTTTCAGCCAGCCGGCCTAATTCCTTGGCGATCTGCGGGATCGAGAGCCGGTCGGCGTTGCGGAGGGCCGGCACCACCAGTCCCCGGGGCGTATCGACCGCGATGCCGACGTTGACGTAATCTTTGTAAACGATCTCCTCTTTCTCGTCGTCAAGACTGGCGTTTACGAGCGGATGCCCACGGAGCGTCAGGCCCACGGCCTTGATGATAAACGGCATCGCCGTGAGTTTGATCCCCGCGCCCAGGTAGCCGGGGGGAATATTCTTCCGTAGGTGCTCCAGATCGGTGACGTCGGCGTCGTCGAAGTTGGTTACGTGCGGAATAACGGACGCCGACTTGACCATCTGGACGGCGATGGTCCGTCGAACCCTGCTCATCCGCTCCCGGCGAACCGCTCCCCATGGATCGCTGCCCGGTTCGCCTTGTAGAAGCGGCGTCTCGCCGCTTCCTCCCGTTGTTTCGACCACCGCTGCCTTCTCCCCGTCCCGCAGCGTCGCCGCGTTGACGTCCTCGACGGTGATCCGCCCCCCTTTGCCCGAGCCGGCCACCTGCCGCAGATCGACGCCCCGCTCCCGGGCCAGCCGCCTGACGGCCGGCCCCGCCGGAATCACGTCGTCCGGCACGGCAATTTTTTCTTCTTTGCGATCTTTGCGTTCTTTCGCGGCCGGTTCTGCCGGTGCAGGCGTGGGAGATGCCTCGGGCGCGACCGACGGTCGCGGCTTGATGGGCTGTTCCGCTTCGATCGACAGCACGGCCTGGCCCACCTTGACGGTCTGCCCTTTCTTCACGTGGATCTTGGCGATCCGCCCCGCGTAGGGACAGGGCAGTTCGACCACCGCCTTGTCGGTCTCCAGTTCCACGACGCCGTCGTTGGCCGCGATCACGTCGCCCTCCTTGACCAGCACGTTGACCACGTCGCCGCTTTCGATGTTCTCGCCGAGTTCAGGGAGCTTGAAGTCGAGCATGGGAATTGACCATTGACGGAAATTGGACGTGAAAACCGATAATCTATTCTATCGAGATTTACCGGGGCGCGAAGAGCCGGTATTTGCGGGATTTTCAATTGCTTGGGAAGTAATATAATATAGGGGTAGAGAAATCGGCTTCCCTTTTTATCAATCCAGAAAGATTATTCGCCATGCGTTCGGAGGACATCCGCGAGTTTTTGCAGCATAAACCGTTTCAACCGTTCCGGATCACGTTGACCGACGGCCAGACGTACGAAGTTCGCCATCCGGAGTTGGCCATGGTCGGCCGCTCGACGGTAGCCATCGGCCTGCCCGCTCCCACCGAACCCAATCCCGTGTACGACCGCCTGGTGACGGTCTCCCTGCTGCACGTGATGCAGGTGGAGCCGTGTGAAGTGAGTTCGTAAGGAAAACGGGATTGTTTTAACTGAATCCGAAAGAAAATAAAGAGAGAAAGGGCAACTATCCCATTTTGCGAGTTGCTTTGCCCAATAGTGTAGCCGGTTCCCTTTCTCCCTATCAGAGACTCAAATCACCTATACAATTTAGGATTATGGGTATGCTCGATGGGTACAGAATTATGCTGACACCATTCCACCACGCGATCTGTGATTCGATCGAAAGCATCTTCTCCTTCGATATATTCCAAATTTTTCTTTCCGCTGCCGAAATCTCTAATTTCCGCAATGTCCTGCTTAATCTGATCAAGTGTCTGCGCGTTAAAGAGCTTATCTTCGAGTAAATGCTTACTCAAGAAATTCGTGAAAATCCGATATCCTACGTCCCAATTCGTGTTTCCATTCCTATAGAATTCATCGGCGAGACGACCAATGACTCGAACGAGTTCTCCCTGAATCGTTTTTGCCTGTCCCGATACGGGAACAAGTTCCTTCCACAATTTTGCGTACTCTTGATCGTAATGACCTTTTCCTTGATTGTATAGCATTTTCGATTTCTCCTGAAATTATGGTATTTTTTTATTGAAAACATGTATTCCATTTATCTATGTTTAATTGTAAAATTATGAGCGTCAAACAAAATCTAGAACAAGTGAGTATAGCCATTGGAGTTCTATAATTTAGTATCCGTTTACACCGTAACCGGATTTGGTTTCTCCGGATCCAGCCCGAGGGTTTTTACGGCGGCGGGGAGTTTGTCGCGGGGGTATCTTGCTTGGGCGGTCAGTTCTGTCAGCGCCGTCAATGCGATGTTCTCGGCATCGACCTCGAAGAAGCGGCGAAGTTCCATGCGGGCTTCGCTGCGGCCGAAACCGTCGCAGCCGAGGACGCGGTAGCCCGGGCCAACCCAAGGGGCAATCGACAGCGGGACGGCCGCAACGTAGTCGGAGGCCGCCACGACGGGATTGGCCGAGTCGCCGAGGACCTGGCGGACGTACGGTTCGTGAGATGGCTGATCGGGATGGAGGCGATTGAACCGCTCGGCCTCTCGGGCGTCGTAGAGCAGCGATTTGTAGCTGGTCACGCTGTAAACGGTGCTGGAGACGCCGAACTTTTCTTCGAGGATCTCCTGCGCCCGGAGTGATTCGCGGAGGATGGCCCCGCTGCCCAAGAGCCGGACGTGCGGTTGAGGGATCGTCCCCTCTCCCTTTGGGAGAGGGTTAGGGTGAGGGCCGGTAGTTTTTTGTTTGTTCGCCCTCACCCCCTGCCCCTCTCCCATTGGGAGAGGGGAGTTTCCATTGTCAGCCAACCGCTCGCTGAGTTTATAAATCCCCCGGCAGATGCCCTCGGTCGAGCCGGGCGGCAGGATGGGCATGGCGTAGTTTTCGTTCATCAGGGTCAAATAGTAGAAGACGTCCTGCGACTCGTAGAACATCCGCCGCAGGCCGTCGAGGATGATGACGGCCATCTCGTAGGCGTAGCAGGGATCGTACGCCCGGACGTTCGGATAGGCCAGGGCGTAGAGGTGGCTGTTGCCGTCCTGGTGCTGGAGTCCTTCGCCGGCCAGGGTGGTGCGTCCGGCGGTCCCGCCGAGGATGAATCCGCGGCAGCGCATGTCGCCGGCGGCCCACAGCAGGTCGCCGATCCGCTGGAAGCCGAACATCGAGTAGTAGATGAAAAACGGAATCATGCTGATGCCGTGGCTGGAGCGGGCCGTGCCGGCGGCGATAAACTCGGCCAGCGAGCCGGCCTCCGTGATCCCTTCTTCCAGGATCTGCCCGTCCTTCGCCTCGCGGTAGTAGAGGATCGTGTTCGAATCGACCGGGTCGTAGAGCTGGCCGGTGTGGGCGTAGATGCCGAACTGGCGGAACAGCGCCTCCATGCCGAAGGTCCGGGCCTCGTCAGGCACGATGGGCACGATGTAACGGCCGATGTTCTTGTCCCGCATCAGGTGCGAGAGGAGCCGCACGAAGGCCATCGTCGAGGAGACCTCCCGGCCGTCGCTGCCAGCGAAGTATTCGGCGTAGTTTTCCCAGACGGGCGGCTTGAGCTTCATGGTCGGGGCACGGCGCCGCGGCACGAATCCGGCTAGGGCCTGGCGCCGCTCGCGGAGATATCGCATCTCGGGACTGTCATCCGGCGGCTTGTAGAACTCGGCGCGCTCGGCCGCCTCGTCGGAGATGGGAATGTCGAACCGCCGTTTGAATTCCAGCAGTTCCTGCTCGTTGAGTTTCTTCTGTTGGTGGGTGATGTTCCGCCCTTCGCCGGCCTCGCCCAGGCCGTAGCCCTTGATGGTGTGTGCCAGGATGACGGTCGGGGCGCCGCGGTGCTCGACGGCCGCCTTGTAGGCGGCGTAGACCTTGGTCGGATCGTGTCCGCCGCGGCGGAGCTTGTGGATCTGCTCGTCCGAAAGGTCCTGGACCATTTCCAGCAGCCGGGGATCGGCGCCGAAGAAGTGCTCGCGGATGTAGGCCCCGTCGCTGACGACGTATTTTTGATACTGCCCGTCGACGACTTCCTCCATCCGCCGGACCAACACGCCGTCGCGGTCCTTGGCAAGCAGCGGATCCCAATCGGCACCCCAGATCACCTTGATCACGTTCCAGCCGGCCCCGCGGAAGGCCCCTTCCAACTCCTGGATGATCTTGCCGTTGCCGCGGACCGGGCCGTCGAGCCGCTGGAGGTTGCAGTTGACAACGAAAATCAAGTTGTCGAGTTGCTCCCGGGGGGCCAGGGTCAGGGCGCCGAGCGACTCCGGTTCATCACATTCTCCGTCGCCTACGAAACACCACACCCGGGATGCCTCGGCCGCGGGCAGGATCCCTCGATCGACCATGTAATGATTGAACCGGGCCTGGTAGATGGCCATGATCGGGCCAAGGCCCATCGAGACGGTGGGGAACTCCCAAAAGTCGGGCATCAGCCACGGGTGCGGATAGGACGACAGGCCCGGCTTCTCCTGCAACTCGCGGCGGAAATTTTTTAAATGGTCCTCGTTCAGCCGGTCCAGCAAATACGCCCGGGCGTAGATGCCCGGGGCGGCGTGGCCCTGAAAATAGACCTGGTCCGGCGGCAGCGTGCCCTCTTTCCCCCGGATGAAATGATTGAACGCCACCTCGTAGAGCGTGGCGGCTGAGGCGAAGGTCGAAATGTGCCCGCCGATGCCGTGGCTTTCCTTGTTCGCCCGGACCACCATCGCCATCGCGTTCCAGCGGATGAGGCTCTTGATCCGCCGCTCGATCTGCCGGTCGCCGGGATAGGGCGGCTCCTCCTCGACGGGAATGGTGTTGATGTACGGCGTCGTGGACGTGCCGACGTAGCGCATCCCGCGGCGGAAGGCCCGGTGTTTTAATCGAGTAAGCAGGTACGCCGCCCGATCCGGCCCGCCGCTACGGATGACGTAATCCAGCGCGTCGAGCCACTCGGCGGTTTCCCGCGGATCGGCATCGGCCTGCATCAGGGGAAACGGGCCGCCGGATGGCGAGCTGACCGTAGTTTTCTTGTCGCTTTTATCCATAATCGATCTCCCTTTCCCAGGTTATTTTACGTGTGCTCGTCAACGTGCATAGAGGGGTTGCCTCCTCCGGTTAATTGAGGATCCAATGTCCCCTAGCCGGCGGCTAACAGCCGCCGCGGGAAATTCACGCAACTCTCGGCGGCTGTTAGCCGCCGGCTAGGAGAATTTAATTTCGTGAGGATGCACGTTACCCGCGCGAGGCGTCGGGTTCGTGGTAGGGAAAATAGCCGTCCCAGACTTCATCCAGCCGGCGCAGGGCCTCGGCCGGTTCGCAGACCGTCAGCACGTCGTCCGGTTTGGGCATCTCGGGCGAGCCGCCGTCGAGCAAGCCCAGCGCATGGAGCTTCCGCAAGGCGTCGCCGACCTCGAAGTCGATCTCCCGGCCGAACTCCGCCTGGAACCACTGTTCGATCCGCCGGTCCAGCCCCTGCCGCGTGTAGTTGCGGTCGCGTTCGACGTAAAGCAGATAGTACGCCAGCCACATCTCCTTGCACTCTTCCCCCTCGGCCGTATCGACCAGGTGGGCCAGCAGGCTGCCGTTGTTGGCCAGGTTGCGGAAGTAGAGGTTGGCGGTCAGCGTCTGCATGTACCGCATCTGGCTGGAAAAGAAACTGAACACCCCGCGGGTGATGGCCGTCACGAATCCCGACAGCAGCAGCAGAAAGAGCCAGGGCGAGAGAACGACGGCCGTAAACAGTTTTACCAGCGCCGTGGCCACGCCGCCGAGGACCGACGTGCCGATCTTCAGTTGATCGAAAAGCCGCATCCGCGTTTTGACGTAGGGCAGCAACATCTCCAGGTCCTCGGCCACCACGTTTTTGAAGAGTTTCAGGTACACAAACTGCGGGCTGCGCCGCTTCAGCCGGACCAGCACCGCGACCCGGGAAAAGACGTGGACCGTCTCCCCCGCCTGTTTCCAGGGGGTTTGCCAGGGGCGAAACGTCCGCTGTTCCCGGTGGATGCCCCGGTAGAACACCCGCAGATCGGCATAATCGGAGAGGTTCGCCCGGACGCGTACCCCGGTCTGCGACTGATGCTCCACGCAGGCGATGATCTGGCCGTGCGGCATCTCGACGTAATTCCCTTCCAGCAGCAGTTGCTCGTAGGCCCGGATGAATTCCTCACGCCGGGCCAATTCGTCGCCGTCGTCGCTGAGCAATGGTGTCTCCGTGTCCGGGTCGAACCGGTCGTAAACCGCCTTCAGGTGTTCGAGCTTCCGATAGAACTCGAAATGGAACCGCGCCGCGGCCATCTCGAAGATGCCGCCGATCTGCTCCCGTTGGACGGCCGACAGCCGCCCGTCCCGGAGAATCCTTTCCCGCAACAGGGACAATTTGACCGGCAGATACCGCTCGGGAATTTCGAGGAATTGAAAATTGGCGGTCATCGAAAATCCTCGAAAAAAAACGATCCCTCTCCCCTTGCCCCGCCGGCCCGATGCCGACGGAGCGAATAATCGACTGCCGTTGAGGGATAAATGATCGCATTATATAATGAATTATTTCCCTCTGGAAGAAACGTATTCTATGAGCGAACCGATCATCAGCGTCTCGGGCTTGCGGGGAATCGTCGGCGAGAGCCTGACGCCGGAGGTTGCCATCCGCTATACGGCGGCCTTTGCCGCGGCGGCGCCGCCGGGATTGTTCCTCGTCGGCCGCGACAGCCGGCCCTCGGGACGGATGCTCTCCGAGACGATCCAGTCCGGTTTGCAGGCCCTGGGACAAAACACGCTCGACCTGGGCATCGTCGCCACGCCCACCGTCGGCGTGCTGGTCCGGCATTTCCAGGCCGCCGGGGCGATTCAAATCACCGCCAGCCACAATCCCTCCCCTTACAACGGCATCAAACTCTTCTCCCACGAAGGCCGGGTTATTCCGGCGGATCAGGGCGCCAAGGTGCTGGAAACCTATCGTACTCGGACGCCCCAATGGAAACCGGCTGACGCGATCGGCGAAGGCCAAATCTGCGAAGACACCGTGACCGCCCACCTGACGGCGATCCTCGATATCGTTGACGCCCAGCGGATCCGCCAGCGGCGGTTCCGCGTCGTGTTGGACAGCAACCACGGAGCGGGCAGCCTCCTGGGCCGCCGGCTGCTCCACGAGCTGGCCTGCCGCGTGACGGTCCTGGGCGATCTGCCCAACGGACAGTTCGCCCACTCGCCTGAGCCGCTCGCCGAAAACCTGGCAAGCGTCCTGCCCAAGGTGTGCGAAGAACAGGCCGACGTCGGCTTCTGCCAGGACCCCGACGCCGACCGTCTGGCCCTGATCGATGAGAGCGGCCGTTACATCGGCGAGGAATATACGCTGGCCCTCTGTGCCGACCACGTGCTCAGCCGGCAGAAAGGCCCGCTGGTGGCCAATTGCTCCTCCAGCCGGATGAGCCAGGACGTGGCCAAAAAGCACGGCGTGCCGTTTTTCCGCTCCGCCGTCGGCGAGGCCAACGTGGTGGACGCCATGCTCGCCCGGAATGCGGTCTTCGGAGGCGAAGGCAACGGCGGGCCGATCGACCCCCGGGTCGTCCTCGTCCGCGACAGCTTTGTGGGCATGGCCCTGATCCTCGACGCCCTGGCAACCCGTAACCAAACCATTTCGGAATGGGCCGGCCAGTTGCCGCGTTACGAGATCGTGAAGACGAAAACCGCCTTCCCGCCGGCAAAACTCCCCCAGGCCTTCGAAGCCCTCCAGCGGCGATTTTCCGAAGCCAATCCCGATCGGCTCGACGGTCTCCGCCTCGACTGGCCCGACCGCTGGCTGCTGGTCCGCGGCAGCAACACCGAGCCGATCGTCCGCATCATCGCCGAGGCCCCCACCGCCGAGGAGGCGGGCGGATTGTGCCAGGCGGCCGGAGAAGTGTTAAAAACCCTAAATGCGGAATGACAAATGCTAAATTCCGCACTCCGCACTCCGCCTTCCGCATTCTTTCCACCCCGGTTGACGCCTCCCGATCGGGATGCCACAATTCAAGGAAGTTGCATTTTCGGTCGAAACACCCGACCGAAGCCGGGCGATTAGCTCAGTTGGTTAGAGCACCAGCTCGACAAGCTGGGGGTCACAGGTTCGAGTCCCGTATCGCCCACTTAAAAACGGGAAATTGTCGGAGGGGCAGGTGCGTACGTGCCCGGGGCTTCTCTGGTGCGAATGGCTTCAGATCCTTTAACGTCGGGAAATGGCTGATCCGATTTTCCTGAAAGCCCGCTATGTCTTTCCCGTTGCGTCGCCGCCCCTGGAAAACGGCGTGGTGACGATTTCCCGGGGGCGAATCGTCGCGGTTGAATCTCATCGCGGCCCTCTTTGGGCACCACACAGTGGTCGGGGAGAGGGAGATTATATCGACTACGGCGACGCGGCGATCCTGCCCGGGTTGGTCAACGCGCATACCCACCTGGAATTCAGCGACCTGACGGCGCCGATCGGTGCGCCGGGCATTGGACTGGCCAAATGGATCCGCAGGCTGATCGACGCGAAGATCAACCGTCCCGCCAATTCAAAGCAGTGTGTTATCCAGGGTTTAGATGAATCGCTCCGCCAGGGCGTAACGACCATAGGCGAGATTGCCCAACAGGATTTTCCATGGGAGGATCTGCCAAATTTTTCACCAAGCGGCGTGGCTTTCGGCGAACTGATCGCGCCCGGAAACGATCACGTCCCGGCGGCGATGGAACTTGCACGATCGTTGGAGATGAGGGAACGGTCTCTGGTACGCGAGGGGGACAGTCCCATTTTTCCTGCGGAAAAATTGGGACAGTCCCCAAGCTGGCGAATCGGCATCAGCCCGCACGCCCCGTACAGCGTGCACCCCGCGTTGCTCAATGCAGTCATCAAAATCTCGGCGGAGAAGCAGATCCCGTTGGCCATGCACTTGGCCGAGTCGCGGGAAGAACTGCAATTGTTGGCGGAGCGGAGCGGCCCGCTGCGGGAACTGCTCGAAGAACTGGGCGTCTGGGATCCGTCGGCTTTTTCTCTACCGCGCCGGCCGATGGATTACCTTCAAATGCTTTCAGCCGCGTATCGGGTGCTTGTCGTTCACGGCAATTATTTACAGGACGACGAGATTACGCTGCTCGCCCGACGTGCCGACCGGTTCTCGGTAGTCTATTGCCCGCGGAGTCACGCTTGGTTCCGGCACGGGCCGTACCCTTTAGAAAAGCTGTTGGCCGCCGGGGTGAACGTCGCCCTGGGCACCGACAGCCGGGCCTCCGCTCCAAACCTGAGCCTGCTGGCCGAGATGCGTTTCGTCGCCCGGAATTTTCCGAAATTGCCCGAGGAGACTATTCTCCGTATGGGCACGCTCCACAGCGCTCGGGCGTTGGGACTTGATCGGGAACTGGGCAGTTTGGAGCTGGGGAAATGGGCAAATCTGGTTGTTTTCTCTACGCCCAAACACAAGACGGTTAATCTCCTTAACATGATATTACAAGACGAGTTGCCGGTTCTGGCCACATGGTACCAAGGCAAAAAACTGATTTGCTCTTCAACCAAAAACGGGGACAAATAGGCATTCCGGGCAATTAATCCGACGGATAGCCAATTCCCTTGCTTGACAGTAGAGATAATCTCAAGTTATAATTCGACAATTGGCGAATAATAGAAATATCTCTACCATCCTTCACCCACTCGCCAGGTGACAAACACTTTTGATACGGGAGATCGGTTCCATGCGATGTATTATTGGTGCGGTTGTTATGACCGTCTTGGTCCTGCCCGTCAAGCAAATATCGGCCCAGAACCAAAAGACGCCGACGCCTTCCCGGCCTGCCCAAACGAGCCAAGGACAGGCGGCAATGGAAAAAGCGGCAAAGTCGGGTAAATATATCTTCATTTTTTTCTGGAAAGAGAAGAATCCGCAGGCCGACGCCGCTTACAACACTTTTTTAGCGACTATGCCGAAGCACGCCGGTTGGGCCGATTCGATCGCCATCCTGGTGACCGATCCGGCAGAAAAGTCCTTGGTCGATCATTTCAACGTCAGCCGCGCTCCTATGCCCCTGGTGCTAGCTCTCGCCCCCAACGGGGCCGTGACTAAGGCCCTCACCGGAAAACTGGATGAGAAAAAATTTGCCGAAGCCCGGGTAGGTCCCTCCACCGCGAAATGCCTGAAGAGTCTTCAAGAGCGAAAATTGGTGTTCCTCTGCGTCCAAAAGCTGGGCGAGGACGGCAAACCGGCGGAAGTCCCCCAAGGCGTTCAGGAATTCAAGGCCGATAAGCAGTTTGCACGGGCTACCGAAGTCATCTTGATCAACGCCGGAGACCGGAATGAGTCGGTGCTGTTGAAAGATCTTCAAGTGGACGCGAAAACAACGCAACCGGTCGCTGTGCTGCTGGCCCCGCCCGGGGTGATAATCGGCAAATTCAATCCCCAAACCACCAAAACGCAGATCGTCGGCAAACTGGCCGCGGCGCAATCAAGCTGCTGCCCCGGCGGAAAGTGCGGCCCCGGCGGTTGCGGTCCGAAAAAGTAAAGAGGAGAATAATCCATGCGGATGCGGACTTTGGTTTGGCGTGAAATCTTCGAGCGGAAAAGTCAGCTCGTAACGAGCTTTTTGGCGATCCTGCTCGGAATCACCGTGATCGTTTCGATCAAGAACATCACGTTTTACTCCGAGAAGGCCGTCGCCCGCGAGATGGACTCGCTGGGGGCGAACGTGCTGGTGTTGCCCAAGGCGGCTTCGCTGCAGGATTACTACACGGCCGACATCCAGAGCGGCACGATGCCCCGCGAGTACGTCGATCAATTGGCTATGTCCAATCTCGAGGGCCTCGACAACGTGTCGCCCAAACTCTCGATGCCCGTGAAGATCCAAGGGCGGGCCTTCACCCTGACCGGCATCCTGCCGAAAAAGGAGTTCCAGGCCAAAGCCGCCTGGCAGGGAGCCGGCATTTTCTCCCGGCCCATCGGTTGCGGGGCCATGCCCACGCTCCCCTTCGCGTCCGGCGACGACAAAACCCTCGTCCGCCAACGGGTCATCGAGGACTTGGATAAGGACGAAGCCCTGGTCGGCGCCGACGTCGCCTCGTCGCTGGGCCTGAAGGACAAAGATTCCGTCCGTTTGCTCGGCCAGGCGTTCCGCGTCACGGCCGTGCTGCCCCAGACCGGTACCATCGACGATTCGCGCATCTTCGCCCATCTCGACCGCGTCCAGGAACTTTCCGGCAAGGGCGACGTCATCAACGTCATCGAAATCGTCGGCTGCTGCCATGAGATTTCCCAAGGCCTGGTCGACAAGATCAACCGCCTGTTGCCCGACGCCAAAGTCGTCCCCTTTACGCAAATCGTCGAGGCCCAACAAAAAATGAACCGGCTGATGGCCAACCTTTCGGCCATCTTCCTGGTCATCATCATTTTCGTCGGCGGGGCAGGCATCGCCAATTACATGTACGCCAACGTCTTCGAGCGCCGCCGTGAAATCGGCACCCTGATGGCCCTGGGCGCGCATTCCCGGCTCATCCTCCGGATCTTCCTGCTTAAGGCGCTGCTGCTGGGCCTGGCCGGGGGCGTCGGCGGATACCTCCTGGGCACCGTGCTGGCCATGACGCTCGGGCCGCAACTGGCCGGGGTGCCCGTGCTGCCCATGCCCGTGTTGGCCCTGGCGGCCATCCTCATTTCCGTCGTCCTCGCCTTGCTGGCCAGCTACTTCCCCGCCCGCCGGGCCGCCAAACTCGATCCCTGCGCCACCTTCCAGGAAATATAATCCCCTTTCCCCTCTCCCTCCGGGAGAGGGTTAGGGTGAGGGCTGTCTTATTGTGAAAGGATTGTCTCATGTTAAAAATGGAAAACGTCACCAAGACGTATAAGCATCGCGGATCGCCCGTCGCCGCGCTCAGCGGGGCCACCGTCCGCATTTCCGCCGGCGATTTCGTATCCGTCGTGGGCCCCAGCGGCAGCGGCAAGAGCACCCTCTTGCTCATGCTCGGCGGTATGCTCTCGCCGACCTCCGGCAAGGTGTTCCTCGAAGGGCAATCGCTCTACGACCTCAATACCGACCAACGCGCCCATTTCCGGAAAAAGAAGGTCGGCTTCGTGTTTCAAACGTTCAACCTCATTCCCTATTTGACGGCCCTCGAAAACGTCGAGGTGCCGCTTTACCTGGCCAAAGAAGAACCCGGCTTCCAACGCAAGCGGGCCGTCGGACTCCTCGAACGCGTCGGTCTACGCGACCGCATGTACCACATGCCCTCCGAACTGAGCGTCGGGCAGCAGCAGCGCGTCGCCTTGGCCCGGATGCTGGCCAACGACCCGGCCGTGATCCTGGCCGATGAGCCGACCGGCAACCTCGATCCCGAGACTAGCCGGCAAGTGATCGGTTTCTTCGAGGAAATCAACCGCGAGGGAAAGACCGTCGTCATGGTCACCCACGATCCCCGGGCGGCCGAACGGGCGAAAAACACCCTCCGCCTGACCAACGGAACGATCTTATCCGGGATCAATCCGGACGAGGAAAACCTCCATGTCGCCTGATGCCCAAACGGTTGCCCTGTTGCCTCCGTTTGCCTTGACAATTCCCCCGGCGGCGGCTAAAAACGAGTGTCTTACTCTGCCTCCGCTAGCCGCCGCCCCGGGGAATATCATGCGCGAATTCATGGCGATCACCAAGGCCCTGGCCGACGAAAACCGCGTCCGCTTCCTCCTTGCGCTCCAAAACCGGGAACTCTGCCTCTGCCAGATTGTGGAACTGGCCGGCCTGGCCCCCTCGACGGTCTCCAAGCACATGTCGATTCTCAAGCAGGCCCGGTTGGTCGAGAGCCGGAAAGACGGCCGGTGGATGTATTATCGGCTGGCGGGAAGAGACGCTCCCCCCACCGCCCGGCGGGCGCTCGGATGGATTTTTCACGCCCTCGCCGACGATCCGCAAATCCTATTAGATCAAAAGCGATTGAAGAAAGTCCTGAAATTAGATCCGCAAGCCCTCTGCGAAAGTCAATGCTCCCATGCCCCAACGCGTTCGTCATAGACTTTCTTTTCTCGACCGGTATCTGACGCTTTGGATCTTCCTGGCGATGGCCGTGGGCGTCGCCCTGGGATACTTCTTTCCCGGCATCAACCGGTTCAGCCAAAAATTCCAGGTCGGCACGACCAACGTCCCCATCGCGCTGGGACTGATCCTGATGATGTACCCTCCCTTGGCCAAGGTCAAATACGAAGAGTTGGGCGACGTCTTCCGCAACGGAAAAATCCTCGGCCTTTCGCTCATGCAAAACTGGATCCTGGGGCCGGTCCTTATGTTTTTCCTCGCCGTCCTCTTCCTGCCCGACTGCCCGCACTACATGGTCGGCCTGATCCTGATCGGATTGGCCCGCTGCATCGCGATGGTCATCGTTTGGAACGAACTGGCCGGCGGCGATAATGAATATTGCGCCGGACTGGTGGCCTTCAACAGCGTCTTCCAAGTGCTGTTCTACAGCCTCTACGCCTGGATTTTCATATCCGTTCTGCCCCCCTGCTTCGGACTGAGCGGCAGCGAAGTCCCCGTCAGCATCGGCCAGATCGCCCAAAGCGTGTTCATCTATCTCGGCATCCCCTTCCTGGCCGGCCTCCTGACGCGCTGGATCCTCCTCCGGACCAAGGGCAAAACGTGGTACGAAAAGACGTTTATCCTCAAGATCAGCCCGATCACGCTCGTCGCCCTGCTCTTGACGATCCTCGTGATGTTCAGTCTCAAAGGCGAGCTAATCGTCTTTATCCCCGGCGACGTGCTGCGGATCGCCGTGCCCCTGCTGATCTACTTCGTCGTGATGTTTCTGGCCAGTTTCTGGCTGAGTAATAAGGCCGGGGCCGATTATCCCCAGTCGGCCACCCTCTCCTTCACGGCCGCCAGCAACAATTTCGAACTGGCCATCGCCGTCGCCGTGGCCATCTTCGGCCTGAACTCCGGAGAGGCCTTCGCCGCCGTGATCGGACCGCTGGTGGAAGTACCGGTGCTCTTGGGATTGGTGAAGCTTTCGCTCTATTTCCGCCGTCGGTTTTACAGTGTGACTGAGGCCGCCAAAGTTGAAAGCGGCATGCCCTAGGTTATGCTTTAGCATAACAGGCTTTGTTATGCTTGAGCATAACCTATTGATGAAAACTTTATGGATGGAGATTTCCACGATTATTGGTTTCTCACCGGGCCGACGGCCTCGGGCAAGTCGGCGGTGGGGGTGGAATTGGCGGGGCGGATCGGGGCGGAGATCGTTTCGATGGATTCGATGGCCCTGTATCGCGGGATGGACATCGGTACCGCGAAACCGACCGCCGAGC
>JAFGPV010000081.1 GCA_016936015.1 Pirellulales bacterium | reverse complement strand
TCCAAGGCCGCCGTGCCGGCGGCCGCTAAACGGAACGGCTTTCGGATCAGAACATCCAGCGCAAACCTCCATGATACCCAGAACCACTTCTCCTCTCAATCCTCTCCCCCTCAATCCTTACTTCCCCGACCAGACGCCGCGACGGGCGGCCTGCGCTTCCGCCTCGGCTTTTTGGAACCGGTCTTTCATCTCCCGGGAATAAGAATACTCCGATTCAAACCGGGCCAGGCCGGCCCGGAGCAGCTCTTCGTTGAGCATCCGGTCGCCTACCCAGACGTAGGCCAGCAGCCGGCCGTGCTTGTCGCGCCGCCGGCCGTCGAACTGCAATCGCACCGTGCCGTCGCGGACGAAGTTTTTCGTAAACGCGGTCGCCTCGGGACCCCAGGGCTCCACGGGCGATTGGGGTTTAACGGTTTCCGGCGTGTCGGCGCCGATCAGCCGGACGTAGTCCTTTTCCGGAGTGTTCAGCACCAGCGTGTCGCCGTCGACGACGCGGGCCACTTCCGCCTCGCCCGCGTCGGTGATTTTCCGGCCGGCGGTGGGGAGACGGAGATTCCCCTCCCAGCCCTGCCAGATCAGGACCGCCGCCACGACCAGCAACAACAACGTTTTCCGTTGGCTGCGGGAAAGTCGTCCCGGAGATCCGCGGCCGGAAGATTTGCGTCGGGCCATTCCGTGACCGTTTTTCGTAGACGCGGCAGGATGCCGCGTCAACCGCGTACTAATTCGTACTGAACCCGAAGACCGCTTTCGCCGATTCGCGGGCGAGCGGATTCTGGAGGAATTTTTTCCGGCATTCCGGGCAGAGATCAAAACGCAGTTTTTGATAGACGTCGGAGCCGATCTGCTGATCGGATTCGTCTTCCAGGCGTTCTAAAATGTCCTGGATCTCCTGGAGGTGATCGCGGTCGTCTTCGTCTTCAGCATTGAGGTTGGGATCATAGGCGGCATAGACTTCTATTTTAACCACGTAGCGCAACTCGTCTTCCGGATCAATCTCGCACTTGCAAAGATCGCAGATATAGCGGATCATTTCCCCTCTCCCGTCTTCAATCGGTTTGCTGAACGTTCGAAGTCACACGAATTCCATTCGGTCTTTTGTATCCTAATGCGAAAGGTGGAGTCCTGACAAGGCGAGTCGAAAAAAAATTTTCACACGCAAACGACGTACCGAATTGCCCTGCCGGAGCCTCGGCGTGATAGCATGCCGCGGTCGAAAAAAACAACCAAGAGGCACCAATAATCCGTTCGACGACACCTTCCCTCCAACTGACCTCCATGCAGTCCTAAAACCTGCATCGAAGGGAGGATTCGTCAACCACTTACGACCTCGTCGTTTCCCGTTCCGTCTTTGCGCAACCAATTAACATCTCCCGGCCGCCGAAGGGTAAAACTCCGCTGATAAGGTAATTTTTACCAACGTCAATTAACAATAAACTTTCTTCAACCGGAACGTCCTCCATTAAATTCGGGCAGTCATCCCCTCTTAAGAAGTAATCGCCAGGGAAAATACTTGTATCCCCGGAGGGCCGCATCTACAATCGGAGATGAGAGGGGATTTTTTTATTCCAATACGTGGAAGGCCCCGGCCGGCGAAGCCCTACCGGGACCCTCAACTTCGAATGCTCGTCTGGGATTTTCCGCGTGCCTTTAACCGAAATCGACCGCAATCTGCTGGAACGTTGCTTGCAACGCAAACCCCGGGCGTGGGAAGACTTTGTCAATCGCTTCATGAGCCCGGTGCTGCACGTCGTCAACCACACGGCCCAGGCCCGCGGCATCACGTTGACGCGGGAAGACCAGGAAGACATCTGTGCCGAGGTCTTTCTGGCGATCGTACACCACGATTTCGCGCTGCTGCGGAACTTTCGCGGCCAGAGCAGCCTCTCCACCTATCTGACGGTCGTCGCCCGGCGGATCGTGGTCAAGGAACTGCTCGCCCGGCGCACCCCGGCGCCCGGAGGCGACCGGACGCCGGCGGAGGCCGCCGTCGATCCCCAACCCGCCGTCGAACAGCGTCTCGGCGACCGCGAAGAAATCGACCGACTCTTAAGCCATTTGCAGGGCGCCGAGGCGAACGTAGTCCGACTCTACCACCTGGAAGGGAAAAGTTACCACGAAATCAGCGCCGCGGTCGGTATCCCCGAAAACAGCATCGGCCCCCTGCTGTCCCGCGCCCGCCAGAAACTCCGCAAAACGGAAAACGCTTGATCCCGCAAGTGGCTCTACGCCGGGGCTATTGACGCTCAGATTAATAAAGTTCTATGAACGCCCCGGACAGCGGTCCCCGGGGGAGGAAGCAGGTCCCGTT
The DNA here is from genome assembly GCA_016936015.1 of Pirellulales bacterium. Classification (GTDB taxonomy): domain Bacteria; phylum Planctomycetota; class Planctomycetia; order Pirellulales; family Thermoguttaceae; genus JAFGPV01. The sequence continues at coordinate 4,818 of JAFGPV010000081.1, read as the reverse complement.
TCACCCCCGCAGCCGCCGTCGCGGGGCTGATCATTTTCGCTTTTCTGCGTTCTGATTGAAATCAGCCCCCTCCCGCCCCTTCGGCCATTCGGCACAAACCCTCCTCGGTGGAAACGGCCGGATGATACCCAAAATCGGTTTTCGCCCGGGTGATGTCGAAGTAGTGTGAGCGGGCCAGGTGGGCGGCGAGGAACCGGGTCATCGGCGGCTCGCCTTGCAGGCGGAATAGCTTATAGAAGATCTCGAAGCCGGCACCGAGTCGCCAGGCGGCGCGGAAGGAAAAGGTTTTTTTTACCGGCGGCAGGCCCGTCACGCCCAGCAGCCGGTCGATCCACCGCCAGCAGTTCACCGGCTCGCCCTGGCTGATGAAATAGGCTCGTCCCGCCACGGGCGAGCCCGACGTCAGGGCGTCGGCCGCCTGGAGGTGGGCATCCGCGGCGTTCTCCACGTACGTCACGTCGATCCGGTTTGTGCCGTCGCCGACGCGATACAATCGGCCGCGCCTGGCCCGGGAGACGATTTTCGGAAACAAAGCCCGATCGCGCGGCCCAAAGATCAGATGCGGCCGCAAGGCACAGGTGAAAAGCTCTTGTTGGCCGTTGCTCTCAAGCACCATCTGTTCGGCCAGTGCCTTGGACCAGGCGTAAGGGCAAAGCCAGCGCGTCGAATAGGGGGCAGATTCGTCGATCCCGCAGAGGTCGTTCTCTTCGAACACCACGCACGGACTGCTGGTGTACACCAACCGCCGCACTCCATAAATCTGACAACCGTCAATCACCGCGGAGGTGCCTAAACAATTTGTTTCAAAAAACGGTTTCCAGATCAGCCCAATGCCCGCCAATCCGGCCGTGTGAAACACGCAATCGACGCCTCGACAGGCCGCCACCGTCGCCGACCAGTCGCACAAATCTGCCAGAACCGTCTCCACACCGAGAACCGATAATTCCGGCGTCGGACGCCGGACCATCGCCCGAACGCGGTCGCCCCGGGCCAAAAGCTTTTCGACAATGTAGCGCCCGAGGAATCCCCCGGCGCCGGTCACCAAGGCGTTCACGGTGATTTAGGAGGAGGTGTTAAGCAACTGCTCAGGGATGATCATCCACCAAAGTATGAATCATAGAAGTAGTTAGGGTAAGTGCCTGGTAAAAAATTTGTATAAATAGATAAATTACAGAATATAGCTTGTTTTTGACGATAAGCTAAAACTGGCCTGGAACGTTGAGTGTTCCTACAATCCATTAAGGGCAAGAATCCCTCCCGATGATCGCAACAAAGCCGAGATATAAGTTGTTTCTGGAGGCGGAACGCAACAACCATCCTGGGGGATGGCGGTTTGTTCTCCAGGCCTCCGAGGACGCCCGGCGGATCGAGGCCGACGATGTCGAGCCGGAGGTCCGCGGCGAGCGGCTGTTGCTGCTGACGGTGGTTCGGGCATTGGAGGCCCTGGATCAGGCCTCCCAGGTGACGATCCACGGCAGTTCGGCCTATCTGCGGCAGGGGGTTCTTTATGGAATTGCCGACTGGCGGGCGAACGATTGGCAATGGGAGTATTTCGGGCAGATGACGCCGGTCAAAAACGCCGACCTCTGGAAACGGTTGGAGCATTTGTTGGACTTCCATACCATCGAATTCCAGCGGCGGAGGTTTGACGCCCCCCATGAGGTCCCTTCGGGAATTCACTGCCAACCGCGGTCTGGCTGGGAGAGAAATAAAGGTTGCACCGCCTTACCCCCCTGGAGTCCCCGGGTAGTGCGGCAGCATCTGGCATTGCTTCGGCGCCAGGCGGGCCAGTGGCTTCTCGGCCTCCGGTACCGGCTGGCCTACCGGCTTTTAGGGGCGGGATAAAGCCACACCCATGTTCCGATACCCCGAAAATAATCCATTTTTTTGTTGATTTTTCCCTTCCCATCCGCGAGGATTTCATCTGCAAGGAGGTCAGCGTGCGTACGCAATTGTCGTTGGAAACAGTTGGTCGGTTAGTCGAAGGTCGGCACGAAAATCCCTTCGAACTGTTGGGACCGCACGAGGTTTGCGAGTCGGGACGGAAGGCGTTGGCCGTCCGGGCATATCTGCCGCATACGACGCAGGCCTGGGTGGTCCATCCCCAGCGCGACGTGACGCTGCCCATGCGGCGGATTCATCCGACCGGCCTGTTTGAAGCGATTTGTCCCTTTTCGGACGGCAACGGTTCGCTGCAATATCTCATCCGGACTGCCGAGGAGGGGGGAAAGAAAATCACCATGACTCACGACCCTTACGCGTTTACCCAAACGCTGTCCGATTTCGATCTCCACCTGTTGGGCGAGGGGCGGCACTGGCAGTGTTACAACAAGCTCGGGGCGCAGATCCGCAGCGTCGAGGGCGTTGATGGGGTGAATTTCGCCGTCTGGGCGCCCAACGCCACCAGCGTCAGCCTGATCGGCGATTTCAACAACTGGGACGGTCGGCGGCATCCGATGCGGAAGCACATTCCCGGCGGTTTTTGGGAATTGTTCGTCCCCGGCCTCAGCGAAGGGACGCTCTACAAGTATCAGATCCGCCACCACGACCAGGTCTTCGAAAAGGCCGATCCCTTCGGCTTCGCCGCGGAATTGCCCCCCCGGACCGCCTCGAAGGTCGCCGACCTCGGCCGCTACCACTGGCACGACGCCGAGTGGATGGACCGCCGTCCCCAGGTCAACTGGCTCGAACAGCCGCTGGCCTTCTACGAGGTCCACCTCGGAAGCTGGCGCCGGCCGGGCGACGATTACACCCGCTGGCTCTCCTACCGCGACCTGGCCCATCAACTGGCCGACTACTGCAAAGAGGTCGGGTATACCCACGTCGAACTGCTGCCCGTGGCCGAGCATCCCCTCTCGGCAAGCTGGGGGTACCAGGTGGTCGGATATTACGCCGCGACCAGCCGCTACGGCACGCCCCAGGATTTCATGTATTTCGTCGACGTGCTGCACCAGAATGGCATCGGCGTGGTGGTCGACTGGGTGCCGGCCCATTTCCCCCGCGACGGCCACGGCCTGCGGCGCTTCGACGGCACTGCGCTGTACGAACACGCCGATCCCCGGCAGGGCGAGCACCGCGACTGGGGCACCATGATCTTCAACTACGGCCGGCACGAGGTCAGCAACTATCTCATTTCCAACGCCCTGTTCTGGATGGACAAGTACCACCTCGACGGCATCCGCGTCGACGCCGTGGCCTCGATGCTCTACCTCGACTACAGCCGCCACGACGGCGACTGGACGCCCAACGAGTACGGCGGCCGCGAAAACATCCAGGCCATCGGCTTCCTCAAACAGCTCAACGAGCAGGTCCACCTCCAGCACCCCGGCGTGCTGACCATCGCCGAGGAATCGACCGCCTGGGCCGGCGTCTCCCGGCCCACCTACGTCGGCGGGCTGGGCTTCAGCCTGAAGTGGAACATGGGCTGGATGAACGACACCCGCGGCTACATGCACGAAAATCCCGTCCACCGCAAGTGGCACCACGACGAGCTGACCTTCAGCCTGATCTACGCCTTTCACGAAAACTTCGTTCTGCCGCTCTCCCACGACGAAGTCGTCCACGGCAAAGGCTCGCTGCTGGACCAGATGCCCGGCGACCTCTGGCAGCGGTTCGCCAACCTCCGGCTGATGTACAGCTACATGTGGACCCACCCCGGCAAGAAGCTCCTCTTCATGGGCGGCGACTTCGGCCAGTGGGACGAATGGAACTTCGATAGCAGCCTCCAATGGCACCTCCTCCAGTGGCCGTCGCACCAGGGACTGTTGAAGTGCATGACCGACCTGAACCGCCTTTACCGCCGGGAAAAATCCCTCTACGAGGTCGATTTCGACTGGCACGGCTTCGAGTGGATCGACTGCCACTCCAGCGACGACAGCACGCTAAGCTACATCCGCCGGGCGAAGGATCCGAGCGACTTCCTGGTCGTGCTCAACAACTTCACCCCCGTGCCGCGCCACAATTACCGCATCGGCGTCCCCGAGTGCTGCTGGTACGAAGAGATCTTCAACAGCGACTCGCAGTATTACGGCGGCAGCAACCTCGGCAACTACCCCGGCGTCCACGCCGAACCGATCGGCAGCCACGGCCGCCCCTGCTCCATCCAATTCACCTTCCCGCCGCTGGCCACCGTGGTCCTCAAGCCCCGGCGATAACGGAAAACGCCCCCCCAAAAAGCGAATCCACACGCCAAGTCAGAGCCGGGCCGTGTTTTTACGGTGTTTTTGGAAGTCGGCAAGTGGTGCTTTGCATCAATCACCTGTTTTTCGAATTGTTGCACAATGTGGGGTCTGATGAACCGTGCTTTTCCGTGTTTTCCGCGAGTTGTCAAACGCAAAAATTCCTGAGGTGCGCAAGGGGTGTGCTGAAACGGAGGCTCCGCAGGGTGCAAAAAATAAGGCCAATGACCTCTTGTGTCCAATCGGGGTCAGAGTGTCCAATCGGGGTCAGAGCGTCAGCAGTCAGTAAGAGTTGGTAGCCGCAAAGAACGCAAAGAACGCAAAGAAAAAAGGGATGCCGTCGGGGAACGCACCCGGCGGATCCTGCAAGCCAAGCATCAAGTGACCACGAAATACGCGAAATAGACGAAAGATCGGGCAGAATTTCGTGTCGTTCGAGTCTTTCATGGTTTGCTTCATTCCCAAGACGAGGGCACTGCCGGCCATGACGGCCCAGGACCTGGCGGCCCGCTACCTCTACGGCCCGGCCGTCGACATGATCCTGGCCGAGGAACGGGTGCACTACGACTCCGGCTACGTGACCGACGCCATTCTCTGGACGCTGGGCGACCATGAAGGCACCATCCGCGACGTGGCCCTC
>JAFGPV010000011.1 GCA_016936015.1 Pirellulales bacterium | reverse complement strand
TAGCATCATCATTGGGTCATCACCCCTGCCGGCTTGTCCGGCAGGTGCATCAGTTTTATCAGCTAGCGCGGAAATTCCCGGATAGAATGAGACCCCGGCCAGCTTGTCTGGCCGGTGAATCAGTATTGTGCAAGATGGCTGTTGACCCCGCTCCAAACTTTTTCACCTGCCGGACAAGCCGGCAGGGGCCACGCATGTTATCCGATTGTTTTTCTAGCTCATCAGACATCTTCACCGGCCAGACAAGCTGGCCGGGGCCGCGAAAAACCCGATTTTGATGCTACCGTCTCAAATTGAATCCGTTTTTCGCCGAGCGCTGGGGGCTGATTCATCAAAGGGTCGTTTTTCGACATGTCCGATAAAACGGATGACTTGACGGGTCAGCGGTGAAAAGAACGTTCAAGCTAACAGCGCCACATGGATTGCTGCTCATCTGTCAACATCGAAACGGCAACCATTTCCACAGGAAAAATTCAAACGCGCCGAACAGGATTAACATCAGAAGCACAGATGCCAAACGCGACTTCGGGAGCAGCCGAAGCGGAGACGTGATAAGACCCGTCAATGCCCCAATCATCCCGTCAAACAGCACCACGGATGAATAGTGCAGGATGAGTGAACCACCCGACCTCGAAATGAGAGCCTCCCAAACAGTGTTCGTTATCAGGAGAGTCGGAATGAAATGGAGGACGTCAAATGTCGGATCGAAATCATATCGTCGGAATGAGACGAGAAAGAGATTAAACACAAACGATGCTATGGAGAACGCAAGGAAACCGTCCAGAATGGATACGACGGGGTTCCTTTTGAAGTTGAATGCCTCGTTAGGATGCAGAACCGTTTTTCTGCTCGAGCGGATTCGGCTCACAAGAAGATATGCGCATCCCACCATGCCCGCACCAAGAACAATAGCAACTGCCCGGCGGAGGAGCCAGAGAGCTTGTGTGCTGGCAGGGAAGATCATGGCAAAGACAATCCACGCCAGTCCGTTTGTCAAAAGGATCAGGGCAATCCACCACCGACAAATCGTTATGTTTGTCATCGCATTGCCTTTCGACGGGATTCGTTGGCTGGCTTCCCAGTGAGGCGAGCTTTTGCAACAAGTGTAACGCGCCGACTACCGAAATAGATTCCATCCATCGGCCACTACTCGGTTTGCCGTCCCGCGAGCACCCCGATGGAGCAAAGAACACCGAAAAGCCCTCTTCGCAAACAACTCTCCGTTACCCCTTACAACACAAGGTCATTGAAACAAACGATTTGCAAAACAATCCAGTAACCTGGCCTGAAAAAACGCCTGCAAAACGGCCGGGTCTTGATATAATGGACACACGTACATGTTTCGCTCTTTGACAATTTAGCTTTAGCCGCTTGCCTCAACGGGGACCGTGGGCGCGCCGGCCGCCCCTGCTTCTGGGGAGTCCTATCCTGTGGGAATTGCCCGAAAGCCATGTCTGATGACCAAAAGATTCGTCCCTTTTGATTTTTTGCCCTATGGATCGGGCGCCGGCGGAGCCGAGTTGGGCGCCGGCAAAACCTCGGAAAAACACGGGCGAAATCGACCTCGGAGTTGCAAAGTGCTCAACAATTCACGCACAACAATTCGCGCGAGAGCCCGTAAAATCCCGCACTTCGCGCCCCCGTATTGTCCAACAATTCAGGCCGAAAAAGTGCAAAAATGATGGAGAGAACCGAGAGGGTATTCGCGGGGATTGGGGTCGCGCCCTCGTCCTATTGAGTCCTTGAATACCAATGAACCTTTCCGCGGCCAAAACGGCAGCAAACTCGGCTGGAACAGCCGTGTTTGCGGTGGAATTAGGATCATTGACTACATCGGAATCAATAACCTTTCAAGCCGCCGGGCCTTGGCGGGCACGTTCCAGGTATTTTTCCAGAATCGCCGGCACCTGGTCGGGAGTGACGGAAGCGTGGATCTCGTCGTCGATCATGACGACGGGGGCCAGGCCGCAGGTGCCCAGGCAGCGGGAGCCTTCCAGCGTGAAGACGCCGTCCTTGCTGGTCTCGCCCCAGGTGATGCCCAGTTCGTCCATGATCCTCTGGGCGACCCGTTCCGCCCCCTTGACGTAGCAGGCGGTTCCCAGGCAGACGTTGATCCGGAACCGGCCGTGGGGCTGCAAGCGGAAGAAGTGGTAGAAGCTGGCCACGCCGGCCACCTTGGCCGCCGGGATTTGCAGCAGTTGGGCCACGGCGTCGAGTTGTTCCGGGCCCAGGTAGCCGAAGTGGGACTGGACCTTGTGCAGTACCGAGATCAATTGGCTGGCCGGCTCGGGACCGGCGTTGCACTGCTCGATGTAGCGGACGATCGGCTCCGTCAGTGCGGCCTGGGCGGCGGCCCGGACTTCTTCCCAATTGTTGGTGCTGGTGGTGGTCATCGGATGCCTCGGGGCAGCGCGCCCCGGTAATGGGTATGCAGGAGTTGATGGGCCTTGGTCGAACCCGGTCCGCCGAGGAATTGGTCGTACACTTCATCCACGGCCGGGTTTTCGTAGGACTTGCGGAGGGTTTTTCCTCGGTCGATTTCGTACAGGGCGGCCGCCCGCTTGCGGAGCAGTTCGGGATCGAGCACCTTGACGCTCTCGGCCGGATAGGGCTGGCCGCCGCCGCCGATGCACCCGCCCGGGCAGGCCATGACTTCGATCACGTGGAACTCTTCCTCACGGTTGATGATTTTATCGAGCAGCGTCTTGGCGTTCGTGAGCCCGTTGGCCACGCCCACGTGGATCGCCCGGTCGCCGATGGCGACGTAGGTCTCGCGCAATCCCTCGACGGCGCGGACCTCGGTGAACTCCAGCCGGTCGGCCGGCTTGCCGGTGACCAGTTCGCTGGCGGCCCGCAGCGTGGCCTCCATCACGCCGCCCGTGGTGCCGAAGATGTCGCCCGCCCCGCTGGAAACGCCCAGCGGCGCGTCGAACTCGCCGTCGGGCAGCCGGAGGAAATCGATGCCGTAGGACTTGATCATCCAGATCAGTTCCCGGGTCGTGAGCACCGCATCGGTATAGGGCGTTCCCTCGGGAGTAAAGTGCTCGGGGCGCCGGGCTTCGTACTTTTTCGCCACGCAGGGCATCACGGCCACATTGTAAATCCGCTTCGGATCGATCCCCTTCCGTTCGGCGTAGAAGGTTTTGGTGAGCGTCGAGAGCATGCTCATCGGCGACTTGCAGGTCGAGGCGTGGGGGATCAGCTCGGGATAGAATTTTTCCAGGAAGTTGATCCAGCCCGGCGAACAGGAGGTGATCATCGGCAGGGGCGCGTCGCCCCGGAGGCGGATGAGCAACTCGTGGGCCTCTTCGACGATCGTCAGGTCGGCGCCGAAGTTCGTATCGAAGACGGCGTCGAACCCCAGCCGCCGCAGGGCGGTGATCATTCTGCCCGTGGCCGGCGTGCCGGGGGGAAGTCCGAAGCCTTCGCCGATGGCCGCCCGGATCGACGGCGCGGTCTGGACCACCACGTGCAGGTCCGGATCGGCCAGGGCGTCCCAGACGTCCCGGGAGTTGCGCTTTTCAAGGAAGGCGGCCGTGGGGCAGACGTTGATGCACTGGCCGCACTGGATGCAGACCGAGTCGTCCATGTTGGCCTCATGGGCCGGCGCGACGACCGTGTGAAATCCCCGGCCGTGCTGGCTCAGGTTGTGCACACCCTGGATCTCGGCGCAGGCGCGGACGCACCGGCCGCAGAGGATGCACTTCTCGGGATCGCGGACTACGGAATGGCTGGACAGATCGACGGGAAACCGTTTCCGCTGACCCTCGAAATGCCGCCGCCGGACGCCCATGGCGTAGGCCAGGTTCTGCAATTCGCAGTGGCCGTCGCGTTCGCAGGTCTGGCAGTCCATGTTATGGTTGTCCAGCAGCAGCTCGACGATGTCGCGCCGCGCCCGGCGGATCTCGGGCGAGTTGGTCTGCACTTCCATCCCCTCCCAGACCTTGACGCTACATGAGGCCATGTAGTAGCCCATGCCGGCCACTTCCACGATGCAGACGCGGCAGGAACCGGCCATGCTCAGGTCGGGATGGTAGCAGAGCCGGGGGATGCGGACGCCGATCCGCTCGGCCGCCTCCATGATCGTGGTCCCCTCGGGTACGGAGAGCGGCACGTCGTCGATCGTCAGGTTGATTTTCTGTTTAGCCATGTCGTTTTACCTTACAGCCGATTGACGGCGCCAAACCGGCAGACCTCGAAGCAGCGGCCGCACTTGACGCAGCGCGTCTGGTCGATGACGTGCGGCTCGCGGCGGACGCCGTCGATGCACGGCACCGGGCAGTTTTTGGCACAGAGGGTGCAGCCGACGCACTTTTCGGGATCGATCTCGTAGCGGATCAAGGCCGTGCAGCGCCGGGCAGGGCAGCGGCGCTCGGTTACGTGGGCCAGGTATTCGTCGTGGAAATGTTCGAGCGTACTGAGCACCGGGTTGGGCGCCGCGCGGCCCAGCCCGCAGAGCGAGGCCTTTTTGATGAGATTGCCCAGGCGGTTGAGTTTTTCCAGGTCGTCGAGCGTCCCCTGGCCGGCCGTAATCCGCTCGAGGATCTCGGACATGCGTTTGGTTCCTTCGCGGCAGGGGGTGCACTTGCCGCACGATTCGTCCTCCGAGAACTTCATGAAATACTTGGCGATATCGACCATGCAGTCGTCTTCGTCCAGGACGATCATTCCGCCGCTCCCCATGATCGAGCCGGCCTTAAGCAGCGTGTCGTAGTCGATCCGCAGGTCGAGCGAGGCGGCCGGGATGCAGCCGCCGGCGGGTCCGCCCGTCTGGATGGCCTTGATCCGCTTCCCCTTCGGCGCGCCGCCGCCGATCTCCTCGACGACCTCGTGCAGGGTGGAGCCGAGGGGGACTTCGACCAGACCGGTGTGCGTCACCTTGCCGGCCAGGGCGAAGACCTTGGTGCCGCCGCTCTGCTCGGTACCGATGCGGCTGAACCAATCGCCGCCGAAGAGGATGATGGCCGGGACGTTGGCGAACGTTTCGACGTTGTTGATTACGGTCGGTTTGTCCCACAGGCCGCTCTCGGTCGGATACGGCGGCCGGACGCGGGGCTGACCCCGCTCGCCTTCGATCGAGTGGATCAGGGCTGTCTCCTCGCCGCAGACGAAGGCCCCGGCCCCTAGCCGGATCTCCAGGTCGAAGGAGAAGCCCGAGCCGAGGACGTCGTCCCCCAGGATGCCGTACTCGCGGCACCGGCGGATGGCGTTCTCGATCCGCTGAATGGCCAACGGATACTCGGCCCGGACGTAGAAAAACCCCCGGGCGGCGCTCAAGGCATAGCCGGCGATGATCATCCCCTCGATCACGTTGAAGGGGTCCGATTCGAGCATCGACCGGTCCATGAACGCGCCGGGATCCCCTTCGTCAGCGTTGCAGATCAGGTAACGGATCTTGTCCTCGGCTGCGGCCCCCATGGCCCATTTCTTCCCGGTAGGGAACCCGCCGCCGCCCCGTCCGCGGAGCTTGGCCCTGCTGACCTCGTCGATTACCGCCTGCGGATTTCGTTGGGAAAGAACGTTCGTCAGGGCCTGGAAACCCCGGTAATGGAAATACTCCTCGATGCTCTCCGGATCGATTACGCCGTTATGCCGCAGGGCGATCCGGTTCTGCCGGTTGAAGAAGGCCACGTCGCCGTAGATCTCGAAGAACTGCCGGCTGGCCGATTCTTGGGTGATGCAGAGCCGCTCGACGATTTTCCCACCGAGTAGATGCCGCTGGATGATATCGTCCAGGTCTTTATCGGAAGTCACGCGGTAGAGCACCTTGTCGGGACGGACGAGGACGTGCGTGCATTGGCCGACTTCTTCCAGGCTGCACGCGCCCAAGCAGGTGGTCTGTGTCACTTGCACCCGGTCCGGGCCAAGCCCGGCGGCATGGAGCTTTTCGGCCAGCGGACCTTCGATCAGCTTCCGACCTTTCCCCCCGCATCGGGTGCTGCTACAGACCAAGAGTTCATAAGGAGGAAGTTTTTCCACCGGTCCGTCTAGGACCTGATCCAGCAGCGGTACGCCTCGCAGCACGTGGGAGGTGAAGATTTCGTGGACCAAGGCCCGGTCCACCCGTTCGTACGTGACGGGCATCTGGCCGGGGACGGAGACGCCGACGATCGGCTCGCGGCTGCATCGGCCCGTGCATCCGGTCTGACGCATGCGGATGTCCGTCCGCTCGGAGGCGGCGATGTGTTTCTGGAATTCGTCCCAGACGGCCAACGAGCCGGCGGCGTGTTCGCACGTTGCCGAGCCGACTTGAATGAAGATCTCACCTCCCTCGGTCCGTTCCTTGAGGACCGAATCGGCCTTGGCTTGGACCTCGGCAAATTTCGATGCAATGCGGGAGGACGTCGACGGTGTGGCGGCGGGGGAAGAGTCGTCGGGATCGTCGTTTTTTTCAACACTCATAATAACGGAAATTCCGATTGGTGGCCAGAAACGCCCTTTTCGGGGGTGACGCCGGTTTTTCGCAGGTTCTCTTCTAAGTGAATTGTCGCCATAACTTGACGGATGTTTTATGGAAAAAGCAACCGAAACGGCGAAACCTCGTCCCTCCAGTCGGTGAGGTCGCCGAAATGGCGGCTCAAATTGTATATCCGCAACACGGGGATTGGGAAGCCCTGAAGAAAAAGACGAAATTTCCTACCGCGGGAGCCTGCTGAAGTCGGATGCAAGGACCCTCCCAAGCGTCCCTGTCTTGGTGTGTTCCTCGGAAGTATAATTGAAGAAGGGTTCTCTGTGCGGGACTGCTAGGATCCTGTAAGAGGCATCTGTGAAAAATGTGAAAAAGGGGCCGCTTACGACGACGAACCGACACAACGGATGATGCAACGCGGTGAAATCCTCAACGGGCTCCGAGAATCTGACACGGATCGGCTGGCCGACCTTTGGCGGCGGGCCGACCGGACGCGCCGGCGGTACGTCGGCGACGAGGTCCATTTGCGCGGATTGATCGAATGGTCGAATCACTGTGTGCGCCGCTGTGCGTACTGCGGCGTCCGGGCCGACAATCGGCGACTGACCCGTTACCGCTTGACCGATGAAGAAGTGCTCGACTGTGCGAAGAAGGCCGTCGGGTACGGCTACGGAACGGTCGTACTCCAAGCGGGCGAAGACCCGGAACTAACCTGCCGGAGAGTTGCCGGACTGGTCGAACGGATCAAAACCGAAACGGACCTGGCGGTCACATTGAGTCTGGGCGAGCGGAGCGAGGAAGAATTGGCCGCTTGGCGCCGGGCTGGGGCCGACCGGTACCTGCTGCGGTTTGAGACCTCGAACCGGGTGCTGTATAATCGAATCCATCCGCCGAAGACCGGACAACCGTCACCCGCCGGAACGTCGGGGCCGGCGGAATGTAATGATCGGTTGACAATTCTCGGCACGCTCCGACATCTGGGCTACGAGGTGGGGAGCGGCGTGATGATCGGCATTCCCGGCCAGACCTATGACGACCTGGCCGACGACCTCGCCCTGTTCGCCCGATTGGATCTCGACATGATCGGCGTCGGGCCGTACCTGTGTCATCCGAACACGCCGCTGGCCGATCGGGACGTCTGGCCCGAGGCACCCGCCGATCGGCAAGTGCCCGCCACCGAGGAGATGACCTACAAGGTGATTGCCTTGACCCGGCTGGTGTGTCCGCGGGCGAACATCCCCGCCACCACGGCCTTGGCTACATTGAATACCCGGCAGGGTTGGGAGGAGGGATTGACGCGCGGGGCGAACGTGGTCATGCCCAATCTCACGCCGATGCAATATCGTGCGTTGTATGAAATCTACCCCGACAAGGCGTGCATCGCCGAAGAAGGCGAGTCATGTCACCGGGGTTTAAACGAACGCCTCAAGGCCATCGGTCGGAAACCCGGCCGGGGCCAGGGCGATTCGCCCAATTATTTGCGGCACTTGGCGGCCGACGGCCCGCCGGCTGCAGCGGGAGTGGATGGATGTCTTGTGCGATTGACCGGAAAAAACTGAGCCGCAGCGGAGGTGACTTCATCGACGAGGCGCATCTGCACGAACTGCTGCGCCGTCAAACGGACCCCGGCGAGGTCCGCGACGTGATCGCCAAAAGCCTGGCCAAACGGCCGCTCCAGCCCGAGGAGGCCGCCGTGTTGCTCGCCACGGAGGCGCCCGATCTGATCGAGCAAATCTTCGACGCCGCGCGGCAATTGAAGCGCGACGTGTACGGCAACCGAATCGTCCTGTTCGCCCCGCTCTACATCGGTAACGAGTGCACCAACGATTGCCAATACTGCGCCTTCCGCCGCTCGAACCGGGAGCAAATCCGCCGCACGCTCAGCCCGGAAGAACTTCGGCGGCAGGTCGTCGCCCTGGAAGACCGCGGGCACAAGCGTCTGATCGTCGTCTTCGGCGAGCATCCCCGCTACGACGCCGCGTTCATGGCCGAGTGCGTCCGGCAGATCTATTCGATCAAGAGCGGCCACGGCGTGATCCGCCGCGTGAACGTCAATGCCGCCCCACTGGATCACGAGGGGTACAAGATCCTCAAAGCCGTCGGCATCGGCACCTACCAGATCTTCCAGGAGACCTATCACCACGAGACCTACGCCAAGGTCCACCCCAAGGGGACGTTAAAAAGCGATTACCTCTGGCGGCTCGACGGCTTGGCTCGGGCGATGGAAGGCGGCTGCGACGACGTGGGCCTGGGCGTGTTGTTCGGCCTGTACGACTGGCGTTTCGAGGTGCTGGGGCTGGTGACTCACGCCTTGCACTTGCAGGAACATTATCATTGCGGCCCCCATACGATCAGCTTCCCCCGCTTGCGACCGGCCCAGGGCGTGCAGCTTGACGAGTCGCATCTCGTCGGCGACCACGAGTTCAAACGGCTGGTGGCCATCCTCCGGCTCTCGGTCCCCTACACGGGCCTGATCCTGACGGCCCGGGAGCCGCCCGAGGTCCGCCGCGAGGTGATGGAGTTCGGTGTCTCGCAGATCGACGCCGGCAGCCGCATCGAACTGGGCGGATACACCGAAGCCGGCGACGCCCAGAGCATGGAACGCGAACAGTTCCAACTGGGCGACATCCGCCCGCTGGACGACGTGGTGCGGGAATTGATGATCGACGGCTTCATCCCCAGCTTTTGTACAGCTTGCTACCGGCTCGGCCGCACGGGCGAACACTTCATGGAGTTTGCCATTCCTGGCTTCATCCAGAACTTTTGCACGCCGAATGCCCTGACCACGTTGATGGAATACCTGGTCGATTACGCCTCGCCCGAGACCCGCACGGCCGGCGAGGCGGCCATCCGCCGGGAAGTCGAAAAACTTACCGATGGCGATCGGAAACAACAATTGCTCGACCGTTTGCACCGGATCGCCGAGAGCAACGAACGGGATTTGTATTATTAATTCTCTCCCCTCTCCCTTTGGGAGAGGGGCAGGGGGTGAGGGCATGCATGAGTCGAACAGCCCTCACCCTAACCCTCTCCCAAAGGGAGAGGGGACTTAATGGCGCGACCGACGGTCGCGGCTTTATGAGCGAACACCGCCACGAAACCGATCTCCTGGGGACCCGCGAGGTGCCCGCCCATGCGCTGTGGGGCATTCACACCCTGCGGGCAATGGAAAATTTCCCTTTGACCCATCGGCCCGTCAATCGCCGTTTGGTTCATGCCTATGGAGCCGTCAAACTGGCCGCGGCACGGACGAATCACGAATTGGGGAGCTGGGACGAAGCCCAGTTTACCGCCCTCGAAACGGCCTGTCAGGAGATGATCGACGGCCGGCTCGACGAGCACGTCGTGGTCGATGCCCTCCAGGGCGGAGCGGGCACTTCGACCAACATGAACGTCAATGAAGTGCTGGCCAACCGGGCTTTGCAACTGCTCGGCCGGCCACTGGGTGAGTATCAGACGGTCAATCCGCACGACGACGTCAACCAGCACCAATCGACCAACGACACCTATCCGACTGCCCTGCGGGTCGCGGCGATCCTCGCCCTGCATGATCTGGAACGCCGCGTGGTGACGCTCCTAGAGACGTTTCAGGAGAAGGAAAAGCAACTGGCCCGGGTGGTCAAGATCGGACGAACCGAAATGCAGGACGCCGTGCTGATCACGCTGGGCCGGGCAATGGGCGCCTACGCCGACGCCATCGCCCGGGATCGCTGGAGGATCTTAAAGTGCGAAGAGCGGCTGCGGGTGGTGAACCTCGGCGGCACGGCTGTCGGGACGGGGTTGGGCGCGCCCCGGCAGTATATCTTCCGCGCCGTCGAGCACCTCCGGCAGATCACCGGCCTGGGGCTGGCCCGGGCGGAGAACCTGCTCGAAGCCACGCAGAACGCCGATGCCTTCGTCGAGGTTAGCGGCATTGTTCGTACGTTGGCCGCAAATCTTTTGAAGATCGCCAACGACCTGCGGCTCCTCTCCTCCGGCCCCTGCGCCGGCCTGGGTGAAATCCGCCTGCCGGCCCGGCAGGCCGGCTCGTCGATCATGCCGGGCAAGGTCAATCCGGTGATTCCCGAGGCGGTGGCCCAGTCTGCCATCGCTGTGATGGGTTATGACCAGATGCTCTGCCAAGCGGTTGTCGGCGGCAATCTCGAACTGAGCCAATTCATGCCCCTGGTAGCCGACGCGCTGCTCGGATCGCTCGATCTGCTGATCGGCGCCTGCCAGATTTTTGCCCGGCATTGCATCGCGGACATCGAGGCCCACGAGGACCGCTGCCGCCGCGACGTCTTTGGCAGCACGGCTGTGCTGACCGCCCTGGTGGACAAGATCGGTTACGACGCGGCCGAGCGGTTGGCCCGCGAGGCGGTCGACGGACAGCAGAGCATTCGCCGGT
This sequence comes from Pirellulales bacterium, assembly GCA_016936015.1. GTDB lineage: Bacteria > Planctomycetota > Planctomycetia > Pirellulales > Thermoguttaceae > JAFGPV01. The sequence continues at coordinate 7,061 of JAFGPV010000011.1, read as the reverse complement.
TGGCGATCGAACAGGGGTTATTAACGGCGGAGGAATTCGACGCATTGATCTCGCCCGACCGAGTGATGCGACTGGGAAGCTAACCGATGAAAACCGCACCTAAAAGTCACCGCTTGCACCTGGGCCTGTTTGGCCGAAGGAACGCCGGAAAGTCGTCGCTGCTGAACGCGATGACCCGGCAAGAGGTGTCGATCGTCTCGGAGGTTGCCGGCACGACGACCGATCCGGTCGAAAAGCCGATGGAGATGCTGCCGCTTGGCCCGGTCCTTTGGATTGACACGGCTGGCGTGGACGATTCCGGCGTTTTGGGTGAAAAACGGGTCGAAAAGACCCTGCGGGTCTTCGACCGGACCGACGTGGGCATCCTCGTGGTGGACGCCGGTTGCTGGGAACCGTTCGAGGAAAAAATCTTCTGCGAGTTGCGCGAGCGGAAAATCCCAGTCATTGTCGCTTTGAACAAGTCTGATCTGGCGAAGCCCTCAGCCGAATTGTTGGATCGGCTGCGCGAAACGAAAACGCCGTTCGTGAAGACGGTCGCCTTCAAAGGCAGCGGCGCGCACGAACTGCGCGAGGCGCTGATCCAAGCCGCGCCGGAGGATTTTCTCCGCGCACCCCCATTGGTTGCCGATCTGGTGCCGGCCGGCGAACTGGCCGTGCTGGTCGTACCCATCGACATGGAAGCGCCCAAAGGGCGGTTGATCATGCCCCAGGTTCAGGCGATCCGGGATCTCTTGGATGGCGACGCCTATTGCCTGGTGGTCAAGGAACGGGAACTGCGCGAAGCGCTGAACCGGCTGAACCGCCCGCCGGCTTTAGTCGTGACCGACTCTCAAGCCTTCTTAAAAGTCTCGGCCGATACGCCGCTCGATGTTAAGATGACGTCGTTCTCGATCCTCATGGCCAGGCAGAAAGGCGACCTGGGCCAGTTTGTCGAAGGGGCGTTGGCCATCGAACGCCTCCGGCCCGGCGACCGCGTGCTCGTGGCCGAGGCCTGCACGCATCACCCGATCGGCGATGACATCGGCCGTGTGAAAATCCCCCGGTGGTTGAAGCAATTCGTCGGCGGCGAACTAGAGATCGACACGCTCCAGGGCCGTGATTTCCCCGACGACTTGGACCGATATCAACTCGTGGTCCATTGCGGGGCGTGTGTCTGGAACCGCCGGGAAATGCTCAGCCGGATGGCCCGATGCCGCCGCGCCGGCGTGCCGATCTGCAACTACGGCATGACGATTGCCTATACGTTGGGAATCTTCGACCGGGCGCTGACCCCATTCCCCGATGCCCTGGAGAAATACCGCCAAATCAGGGGCCATCTTTGAATGGAGAAGCTCGGGATATCCCCTCAAGCGACCAAGGCGTGTTGACGACCGGGGCGCCGGTGGGTAAGATCGAGCATTGCGTATTACGAAATATATATTAGTAATACTCATTTCCCAATACCTTCTACTACGTCCCCCCGTCATCGTGGGAGGCGGGAGCCTCTTGTGACTCAAACCATTCAACTCGACGGCCGACCGGTTTCTCTGGAAAAACCCCTGGACCTTCACGCCCTGTTAAGACGGGAAAACCGGTGTTTTGATTATCCCCAAGTGTGTCGGGAGCAGCAGTGGATCAACAACTCCCGATGTCCGTTGGTGAACCTCGTCGAAGTGGACGAACAGGTCGTGCCGTTGGCCGTCTGGTCCGACCGGCTGCTGCGCGACGGGATGGTCGTCCGCACGCGATCGCAGAAGCTTGAAGCGACGCTCCGCGAACGGCTTGCTCACCTCCGCGATCACCACGAGTGCCAGTTCATCCGCCAGGCCCAGGAATTTACCGCCGTCGAGGCGGAGTCCGACGGGTTGATCAAGCTGGAAGAACGTGCCCTATGGCGGTTCGAGCCGCGTGCATCCTTGCCCGCCATTCAGCACGATCCCAACGTGTGCGTTCGATGCCGGTCGTGCGTCGATACGTGCAATACGACGCAGGGCGTCGGCGCTTTGACGTTCGACGAGAAGGAAGGCGTGCTCTTCGACGACGCGAAATGCACCCGTTGCGGGCAGTGCATCCTTAGTTGTCCGCTGGGATTCCGCAAAATCACCGGTTTTATGACCCGACTCATGGGCTGCGAACTATGCCCCTTCTCCCGGCCGCTGGGCGCGATGCGTGAAGTGGATGACACGGGCCGGGTGTGGGACGCCTTGAAGGATAAAGAAAAGTATGTGGTCGTGCAGTTTGCGCCGGCGGTCCGGGCCACCTTGGGCGAAGAGTTTGGCCTGGCGCCGGGATCGCTGGTGACCAACAAACTTTACGCCGGTTTACGCCGCTTGGGCTTCGACCAGGTCTGGGACACCAACTTCAGCGCCGATTTGACCATCATGGAGGAAGGCTACGAGTTGATAAACCGCATCCAGAGCGGCGGCACGTTGCCACAGTTCACGTCTTGCTCGCCCGGCTGGATCCGCTACTGCGAGATTTTCTATCCCGACCTGATTCCGAACATCTCCTCGGCCAAGTCGCCCCAACAGATGCATGGCGCGGTGGCCAAGACCTATGCCGCCGAAAAGCTGGGCGTCGATCCGCGGCGAATGTTCGTCGTCTCCATCATGCCTTGCACGGCCAAAAAGATTGAAGCGATACGCGAGGAGATGGATTCGGCCTGCCGCTACTGGTTGGAAAAGGAGCGGATCGAGGAGAAAGATCATTTCCAGGACGTCGACGCCGTGTTGACGAGCCGCGAGGCGGCCAAGCTGTTGAAGATGGGCAGGATCGACCTGGCGTCCATGCCGGAAGAAGAGCACGATCCGCTCCTGGGCCAATACACCGGCGCCGCGCCGATCTTCGGCCGCACCGGCGGCGTGATGGAAGCGGCGCTGCGGACTGCCTACGAGGTCCTTACCAATCAACCGTTGGCCCAACTCGAATTCGAGAGCCTGGGAACGATGGAAGGGGTGAAGACGGCCGTTCTCCCCATCAACGGGATCGAGGTCAAGGTGGCCGTGGCCCACGGGCTGGGGAACGCCCGAAAAGTCTGCGATTCCGTTCGCGCAGGCGGCGAATTTTCCAAGTATCATTTCATCGAGTTCATGGCCTGCGAAGGCGGCTGCATCGGTGGCGGAGGACAAGTCATTCCCACAAACACTTCCGTTCGCAAGGCCCGCACCGGCGGCGTCAACCTGGACGACCGCCAGCAGCCGCTCCGCAAGTCCCACCTGAATCCCGAGGTGGAACGAATCTACCAAGAGTTCCTCCACGAGCCGTTGGGACATCTCTCGCATCACCTGCTCCATACCACCTATGTCGATCGCTCGCGAGCAGTTGAAGCATGACAATACAGCTTCCCGACCGGAATCGCAAATCGCTTCCGCTTGTTCCCGGGTCAGTGCCGCCCCCAACGTAGTTTTCGATATCGAAGCCATCGAAGATGGGCTTTGTCTTATCCAAGATCTCGTTTTTTCCAAGATCAACTGTATCCGGCGAAAAAGTTTCCCTAATCATCAATTCCCGGGATTCTCTTTCGGGTGGAAAGCGCCTGGTAGACTTGAAAGTCGATGTTCTCGTCCAGGAAATCGACGCGGGCGTCGCCGAATACGAAATGACATCCACCCCGATGGCGGCTGCCGAAGGCGCCGTTCTGGCCGTTGTAATTGGGGTAATTCAAATCGCCCGGCCGCGTGTTGATGGGATTGCTCGTGGCCCGGAGCGTTTGATGACGCCATCCGAAGCTCCAAGTGCACAACTGCGATTCCAGATGCCCGTCGTACACCTCGCCGCAGAAAAGGGTATGGGAGAGTCCGTCGGTGACTTCGCGCGGACGAATGGTCAACTGATAAAGAAACATGCCGTTATTATAATACTTGGTGACGTGATGAGCGCCCCATTCCGCTCCAAGGGTGCCTGAAACCAGGGCGTAACTGGCGGTCGCTTTCCGAATGTCCGAGGTGATATCGCAGAGAAATGGCTCCGCCGTATCGGAAGGGCAAACAAACACCGCCGGCCTCTGGGAGACGGCAAGGATGTTTTGAGGGATCATCGGGCAAAAACTGGAATTGAGATGATGGAGAGTTTTGATATCGATGGTTTTCAGAAGCGGCGCACGTTCAAGATACGGCAGAATCATCACAAAGGCGTGGGCGCCGAGCCGCGATTCGTAAGGAACGCTTTCGCAGGGCACGACGGTCAAGCCGTCGCAGCCCTTCCGCCCTTGAGGATAGTGCTTGTTCGCGTTTTCGAACTGCTGAAAAGCCAGTCCGATCTGCTTCATATTGTTCAAACAGTGCGAACGCCGGGCGGCCTCCCGGGCCGCCTGGACCGCCGGGAGAAGCAAGGCGATCAGAACGCCAATAATGGCGATCACCACCAACAACTCAACCAGCGTGAAACCGTCGAGATTCCGGTGTCGAATCATAAATACTCAACCGAGGACGGATTACTTGGAACTTAAATCAAAATTCGCTTGATCGGTTCCCGTTTCGGGCACGTCGAAGGTGACGCTTCCATCCTGAAATTTTCGGGGAATGAGATTGTTGGGATCGTGCAGGACTTTTCCCGTCATCTCTCGATCCAAGACGCCCGGGATGCTGATGGTGACGCGGTGTTTTCCCACCACGGCCCCAAGATTCTTTTTCGAACTGACGAGACTTAACGAAAATCGCCCTTGCTCATCCGTCCGGCCGAAGGAGCCGGGTCCCGGATTGACGGCGTTTGGGGAGGCGATCGGCTGAAAGGAAACGGTGGCGCCGGCCAAGGGTTTGGAGTTCAGCGTCACCCGGCCGGAAACCCGAGATACGTCATAACCCGGATCGTTGCAACCGGAGACAAAGACCGTGAAGCAGAGCAGGCAGGCAATCCAACACCATCGACGACAAACAACGGCGGGACATTTCATAGGATGCTATTATGGCTCCGAAAGACTGACGGATTCTCGATCGGCGATGCCGCATAAGCTGCAGAACGAGTCCATTGAAATCGTCGTTTGGATCGGCTGCACGGAACCGTCGCAAAGGGCGAAATTAATGATGCCCCGGTGATAACTGCCCCAAGCGCGTTTGCACGGCTCGCCGCTGCCGATGCCGTCGACTTCACAGCATTGGGTGAAATCTCCCAGCAGCGTGCGGCTCTGGGTATAACCTTGCGAACTGTTGTAAGAAGTGTAACTATAGGCCCAAAAAGTGCAGCGGCTGGGGTAAGTTTTCGTGGCCCCTTCGCCGAACGCCAGCGTATGGGAGAGGCCATCGATGAGATATTTAATTTTTTCCTCCTCGAGCGAATTGGTTCCCACCGCGTGAAGAACACCCCTCCACCCCGAGGGAAGCCCCGACGACCAATCGCAGTCCCATTGCCCGTTGCCCTCGCTGCGCCCGGTGACGCCCCGATAGGAACCACGGCGCCACCGCATCGTTCGGCCGGGGCCGCTTTCAGGATAATCCAACTTGGCGGCGCCCTCCTCCGAAGGGCAGACATAGAGCGACACCAAGGTCTCGCGGACCTCCCGGTTCTCTGGATCTTCGTTGAATTTTTTATGATGGTAGCGGTCGAAAAGGGCATTTTGCTCGATATACGGAAGGATCTCGATTGCCCAGTTCGCATAACTCTTGGTGTCGCAACAAGGGCCGCGGGTAATTTTCCCCGGGGGAAAATGCTTCATGGCCTCATTGTAGTGCAACATGCCCAGGCTGATTTGTTTCAGATTGTTCATGCATTGCGAACGTCGGGCGGCTTCGCGCGCCGCTTGGACGGCCGGGAGCAGCAGGGCGATAAAAACGCCGATGATGGCGATGACCACCAACAGCTCAACCAGCGTGAAACCTGAAGGAACAGGTTTTCGAAGGTCCATAGACGATCTCCTTTCCTCGGAGGAATGGTCTATGTAACATGAAAGTCTCCCTCTCTCTCCGAGAGGGAGACTTTCTGTTTTTCTGGTTTCCCTCAAACTCTATTTCCCGTTCCGCCGCGCGGCCAGAAAGAGAGCACAACCTGCTAAAAGGAGAAGCATGGCGGTGCTCGGTTCGGGGACGGAATGAAGGCCGGTTGCCGCAGCGGTAGGGGGGGCACCAATGGTTAAAGTTCCCACCTGAATGCTGGTGGCCGTTAAAGACGTGGAATTGACGCCGTCACCTACGTAAAGGTCGCCCGGGCCGACGATGTTTCCCAAAGTCGGAGTATAGGCGGTGTCGGGAGTAAAGACCTGGAACGAACAATCGGAGCCGATGGTGGTAGTGCCCGTGTAGCTCAGGTCGCCGTAAACCACCAGATCGCCTTCCGTAATCGTGTTGTCCCCGGTGAAGGTCATATTGCCCGTAACGGTTAGTGTCCCCTCGCCGAGTTTCTCGAAATCGCCGGACTCGTTATGGGCATTGAGGAACACCTCGCCCACGGTGGCGGGCGTCGCCATACCTCCGCCGAGCAACGAGACCGTGGGGACCGAAGTGTAGCCGACGCCCGGATTCGTCACGACAATGTGATCGACCATGAGGCCGCCCGCGCCGTCGTCCGCCATCACGGCATAACCGGTGGCGCCGGAGCCGCCGCCGGAGAACGACACGACAGGCGTGCCGATGTAGCCGGCTCCCCCGTCGGTCACTGCGATGCTCTCCACACCGACTCCCCAAGGAGCCAGCAGGCTGCGATTCATGGTCACGTCGTGGCCGTTGGTGTCGATCTTCGCCCCCTCCGGCCAGACCCGGCTAAGGACCTGGACGAAATCGAGACTGTCGCTCGAAGCGACCAGTGTGCCGCCGTGGAAGTTCACCATCCCGTCGTTCGTTCCGGCGGATCCTCCCAACTGGATGCCCGGCACGGTCAGTGTGCCGCCTGGGTTTCCGCCCATGCCGACGTTGACGATGCCCGCCTTGTCATAGCCGACGACTTCGTCCACGTCGTCCACGTCCTTGGTCAGGGTGATCGGGGAGGCGATCGTCACTTGGCCCGTCCCGCCGACGCTCAACACGCCCTTGCCCGTATAGTTGACCGTAATCGGATTTCCTTCGGAGATATAGGTTTTCGGCCGCGTCGCGCTGACGACGAATTCCTTGGAAGGATCAGTGGTCGTGAACGTGCCCGCGGTGACGTTCAGGTCG
>JAFGPV010000080.1 GCA_016936015.1 Pirellulales bacterium | reverse complement strand
CAGTTCCTCGAAGAACTACACCTTCAGCGGCGACGGCAAGATCTCCAGCGGCGCCAGCCTCGTCAAGAGCGGCGCCGGCACGCTGACCATCGCCAACACCGGCGCGAACGACTTCACCGGCACGGTGACGATCACCGGCGGCACGTTGGTGGTCGAAAATGAGTACTCGTTGGGCAGCACGGTCGGCGGCACGGTCGTCGACGGCGGCACCCTGGACTTCAACGGAAGGTCGATTCGGCAGGAGCCGATCACCGTCCGAGGCGGCGGCGCCGTCGTCAACAACAACGACGGTCACGTCGAGAGCCTCTATTACGTCACGCTGACGGGACCCGCCGTCTTCGGCGGCGTCGAAGATTGGTTCATCAACGGAGAAAATCCCTTAAATATCTGGGAGGACACCTTCCTCCACGGCAACGGCAACGCCCTGACCAAGACCGGCACGAATGAAGTCGAATTGGCCAATATCGGCGCCACCAACTTGGGCGACATCAACGTCACCGAGGGAACGCTGACCGTCTCCGGCAACACGAATCTCGGCGCCTCGGCAATCACCCTCTCGGGCGGCGCCGTATTGAAGCTCTCCGACGCCACGGAAACCGTCGAAAAGACCCTGAACGTGGATTCGACCGGCGGCGTGATCAACAACGCCTCCGGCGACGGCACGATTGCCGGTTCCGGCGGCACGCTCTCCGGCCTCCTGACCGTGCAGACGGCCGCGGGAACGACCTTGGAACTGGATAATGCCTTGGAGGGAACCGGCGGTCTGACCAAGGAAAACGCCGGCACACTGATCCTCGGCGGCGCGAACGCCTATTCCGGCGACACCACCATCTCGGCCGGCGTGTTGGAACTGGTCACCGGCGGCCAGATCGACCCGGATTCGTTGATTGTCAATCACGCCGCGTTGGAAGTCACCAGCGGCAGCCACACGGCAGGCGTGATCGAAGGCGAGGGCACGACGACTGTGTTCGGCTCGGCGACTCTAACGGCCGCCAGCGTCACGCAAGGGACGTTGATTATCGGTGGTGTCAGCGGGGGCGGCGCGGCCGCCACCGCGGCCCCCGTGCCCGAACCGGGCGTCTGGGTCCTGCTGCTGGCGGGTCTGCTCGGCATCGGCATCCGACGGCAATGTGCGCATCGTTGACCGCAATTTCCTGAGAAACTGAGAAAAGGCAACCAAATTCCCGCTGCGGCGGACGGGCGCCCCTAAGTCGCTCGTCCCTGCAGCGGGATGATAAACAACAAGAAACACTGCCGCCTTAAAATTATTGCTCTTGAATTATTAAGTAATGAAAAACCGAAACCAGAACCGAAAGTGTCCGAGCGGAGGCTTTACGCTTGTTGAGTTCCTTGTGGTCATCGCCATCATTGGGATTCTCATCGCGCTCCTGCTGCCGGCGATCCAGGCGGCACGAGAGGCCGCCCGGCGCTCGCAGTGCATCAACAATCTCAAGCAATTCGGCACGGGGATCCTGAATTATGAAATCGCGAACAGGTACTTTCCTCCAGGCCGAGTCGGGTGCGATTCCGACCATCAAATATGCCCCAATAATCCCGCGCAAAGACATGCGGGAACCAGCGCGTTTGTCTTACTGCTGCCGTACCTCGAATTGAATTCGTTATACAAGAGCGTCGATTTTACCCAGGGCATCAACGTTAAAGACGGCCCGTTGAATGTAAAAAACCAGGCGGTGGTGCGGCAGCGGCCGGCGCTATTCGTCTGCCCCTCGGATACGGCTCTACCCTTTCAAAGCGACGCCGGCACTGTTTATGGAGGCAACTTGACGGGGTATCCCTTGGCGGTCACCAGTTACGCCTTGATGAGCGGAACGTATGGTCCTCCTTCAATTGACTACAATGTCAAATACGATAATAATGGGGTCTTCTTCTACGTCGTCAAAATTCGGATCAAGGAGGTGATCGATGGATTGAGCCAGACGATCTTTATGGGCGAGGCGCATAACGGACATTTACCCGAGGTTTCAACGGTATGGGCACACGGTTCCCGGCACCACTTATTACGCTCCACGGTCAATCCCCTCAACACGCCGCCGGACCAACCCATTTTTTGCACGACCCCTATACCCCACAACGGCGCCTTCGGCAGCCGGCATCGCGGGGGGGGGCATTTCCTTTTCGGCGACAACCACGTGGTTTTTCTCAATGACAATATCGACGTGGAGACCTATCAAGCCCTTTCCACCCGCGATTGGCGAATCCGATACGTTAGGGAAAATAAATACCGCGAACCTCCCATTGGAGACCTCGATTGATGAACTCGATTCCTGATTGTCCATGGCAAGTTCTGCTGGCGTGTCTGCTATTGACTCCCTGGCTTCTGGCCGGTTGCGGCGACGGCCGGCCGCAGCGCGTCCCCGTCTCCGGCCGGGTGTTAATCGACGGAAAACCCCTGGAGTACGGCTTCCTCCAAGTGTTTCAGAAAGGAAATCGTTCCGCCTCGGCGCAGATTGGAACCGACGGACGATTCACTTTGACCACCTTCGACAAAAACGACGGCTGTGTGCCGGGCAAGCATCGCGTCGCCGTCTTGGCCTTAAAAAGCCTGAGCGAAACGAAAACCCAATGGTTCGCTCCGAAAAAGTACGCCAATGTCGTCACTTCCGGCCTGGAGATCGACGTCCGGGGCGAACGAAACGACGTGGAAATTCATCTTACCTGGCAGGGCAGCGGACACGACAAGCCCTATATCGAAGGGACCGAGGTTGGCGTACATCCCTGAACGCAAATACATAACGTCGGCGTCTCCAGGATGTCTCGGAACCTGCCAATAGACGTTCCGGAGTGGTCTCAGTAAAATATTGGCCAAGTGGCAGTTGCCGGTCAGGCAGTTCCGCGGAGAGGACATCTCATGAGGTTGCGAAAGATCATTTTTACTATCGGTATCTTGCTCCCGGGGACGACGGTATTATCGGCACAATCCCCGGCCGGATCGCCGCCGATTCGAAAGCGGTCCAATCCTCCAGTGATCCACTCCTCGTGGGACGATCTGCTGGATGGTGTCAAAACCCCCGAGGATTGGCAACGCCGCCGCAAGGCGATCCAACAGCGTTTTCTCGAACTGATCCGTGACGATCAGAAGCCCGCTAAGCCACCGCTGGAATTGAAACGCCTCAAAGCGACGGTGGTCGACGGCATTTATACCCGATGGTTGGTGAGCTATAACGTCGAAAAAGACGAACGCGCGCATGCCTACCTCGGCATCCCGCTGAAGCTCGAGGGCAAGGCTCCGGCGGTCGTGGCGTTGCATGGAACGTACAAAGCCGGCAAGGATCAAGCCGCGGGGTTGGTCGATAATCCCGACAAGGCGTATCTCGACCACCTCTGCCGGCGCGGGTACGTCGTGATTGCGCCGGACCATTTCGTCGCCGGCGACCGCACTCCGCCCGAAGGCGCCTACCATACGAAACGATTCTATCGAAAGCATCCTCATTGGACGGCCGTGGGCAAATTCACCTATGAAAACGCAATTGCCATTGACGTGCTCCAGTCGCTCCCGGAAGTCGATCCCCAGCGGATCGGCGTCATGGGCCATTCGTTGGGCGGCCACAGCACGATTTTTTTAGCCGCGTATGATTCGCGCATCAAGGTTGCGGCCTGCAACTGTGCCGCGCACTCCTTCCGACACAATCTTAAAGTCGAGGACTGGTCCCGCAACCGCTGGTACGTTTATTTCAAACACATCCGCCCGGAGTTGCTTGCAGGCAAACTGCCGCCGATCGACATGCATGAAATCATGGCCTTAATCGCTCCCAGGGCTTTCCTCGACCTCTCGGCCCTCAACGACGGCAATCCCTTGACCCAACGGCAGCGCGTGTTGATGCTGATGAAAGTGATGGACGTTTACGAATTGGAAAAAGCTCCTCAGAACTTCGCCTTTTTCGTCCACGGCCGAGGGCACTCGGTTCCGAACGAGTCGCGGGCGCTGATTTACGGCTGGCTGGACACCCACTTGAAACCCTACAACACCATAAAAACCCGTTTGGTTGCTCAGAATAACAGCCATCCGGAAACTGTTCCCTTCCATAATACGGATTACCCAATGAAAACGGAGAGTTATTTCGAAGGTGACCAACACCGAATAAACGCCATAACCGATGAAAACGGCGGCCTTGGAGAGGAGTAAACTGTCATGCACAAATCATTGAAGGCTACGCGACGTGATTTTCTCCGCACCGGCGGTCTCCTGGTCGGGAGTTGTGTCGTTTTGCCGACCTTGATTCCGCGAAGTGTTTTGGCCTCGGTCGGCCGGCCCGGCGCCAACGACCGGATCGGCATCGGCTACATCGGCGCGGGGCGGAGGGCCCGACAGTTGATGAACCTCCCGCCTGAACGGCAATTCGTCGGCGTCAGCGACGTTTCGCTCCCCCGAGCGAAGAAGGCCGCCGCCCAATTGAAGTGCAAGGCCTTCCAGGATTACCGAAGGATGTTGGAATTGAAGGAACTGGACGCCGTGATGATCGCTTCGCCCGATCATTGGCATGCGCTCCACGCCGTTCACGCCTGCCAGGCCGGAAAAGACGTCTATTGCGAAAAACCGATGACGTTGACCATTCGGGAAGGGCGGATCATGGTCGCTGCGGCCCGAAAATACGGGCGCGTGGTCCAAACGGGCAGCCAGCAGCGCTCCCTGACCCCCAATCGACACGGGTACGACCTCATCCGCAAGGGCGTGATCGGAAAAATCCACACCGTCATCGCCAGCAACTATCCCAGTCCGTGGGATGCCCAATTTCCCGGCCAGCCGGTACCCCAGGGCCTGGATTGGGACGCCTGGTTCGGACCGACGGAACCGGTCGCCTTCCATAACGACATTTTCATCTCCCGGGCCAATCCGGGTTGGATTTCCTTGCGGCCTTATTCCGGCGGTGAAATGACCGGCTGGGGAGCGCACGGCCTGGACCAAATCCAATGGGTGCTGGGCAAGGACAACTCGGGACCGGTGGAAATCTGGGTGGAAGGAGCACGGTTCACGCCGCCGACGTTCACGGGTCCCCACAAAATTGAAGACGGCAATGCCCGGTGCGCCCATCCCAAGGTCTTTTTCCGTTATGCCGACGGTCCGATCGTCAAATTGGAGAATACCTACTGCACGGGCCGATACTCGAAGCCGCCGAAGCCCGGCGAAGGGCCCGACGCCGGGGCCGTTTTCCTCGGTGAAAAAGGTAAAATTATCATCGACCGCAACCTGTGCCGGGTCGAACCCGCCGAGTTGGACGCCGATCCGGTGGATCCTCGAATCAAATTCACCTTGACTCCCCATTTCCGGAACTGGTTCGACTGCATCCGCTCGCGTGAGCGGCCGGTGTCCGACGTGGAGGCCGGCCATCGCACCGCCACGCTCTGCCACTTGGGCAACATCGCCCGCTGGGTCGGCCGGAAGTTGACCTGGGACCCCGTCCAAGAGATTTTTCCCGGCGACGAGGAGGCCAATCGGTCTCTTAGCCGGCCAAGGCGGAAAGCCTACGAGTTTCCGGATATTGGATAGAGCGTCATTCTCGGTTAGCTGTCATCACTCTTTCTTTCGCAGTATAATCAACGCCCCGGAAAGGCATCCCGGGGCGTTCCTGAATGAGGACGATCCCCCCTCAATAGACACTCATGATTTGACATGTTTTTCTTTGACATGAGCATGATCTTATAAGGAAACCACCATGCCCCAGGAAAAACTTGGCGTTGCGATTCACGGAGCGGGCTGGGTGGCCCATGCGCATGCCCGCAGTTGGCTGAAAAATCCCCATGCGCAAATCGTCTTGGTCAGCGACGTGGATCCCGATCGCGCCCGGCGGCTGCTCGAAGACGTCGGGGCGGATTGCGCCGTGCGCGACCGCTATGAAGACGTACTGACCGATCCGGCCGTGGACGTCGTGGACATTTGCAGCCCCAGCCACCTGCACGCGGAGCACGGCATTGCCGCGGCCCGGGCCGGCAAACATCTCCAGGTGGAAAAACCCGTCGCCTTGACGCTCGAGGACAACCGGGCGCTGCGCGACGCCGTAGCGAAAGCGGGGGTGAAAAGCCAGGCGAGTTTCGTCCTCCGCTGGAATCCCATGATCGAAACCCTCAAGTCACTCTTGACTGCCGGCGCCATCGGCAAGCTGTTCTATGTGGAGGTTGACTATTGGCATGCCATCAAGCCGACGCACCACGCCTGGAATCTCCACAGCCGCCGCGCCACGGCCGGCAGCACGATGCTCCTGGCCGGCTGCCACGCCGTGGACGCCGCCCGCTGGCTGGCCGGCGACGAAGTGGTCGAGGTGACCGCCTACGCCAACAACGTCAAAGGGAACTTCGAGTACGAGGCCAACGTCGTGGCCCTTTTCAAGTTTGCCGGCGGGATCATCGGCAAGGTCTCGGCCTTGTTCGACTGCGAAATGCCCTACGCCTTCAACGTCGATCTGGCCGGTACGGAGGGGACGCTGCGCGACAACCGGGTCTGGTCCAAGCCGCTCTTTCCCCGGCAAAACGACTGGGCCGTCGTTCCCGCGGTCCTGCCGACGTCGTCCGACGTCAACCACCATCCGTTCGACGGCGAGATCAATCACCTGGTCGATTGCATCCTTCAGAATCGCGAGTCCCACTGCAACCTGGCCGACGCCTACCGGTCGCATGAGCTGTGCCTGGCCATCGACCGCTCCATCGCCGCGGGGGGCCGGCCGATCCGGCTGCCGCTGGGATCCGAATAACGAAAGAGGAGTTTTATGGAACGTCGAGAGATCGTCCGCCGCGCCGTCGAGTTTCAGTCGCCGCCTCGATTGCCGTTTTGGCAGCATTGGAACCACAAGATGCCCGGATTCCCGGACGACGTGCATAATATTTGGGAAATGGATCGGGCCGAGGCCGGCTGGTTCTTCGACAATCCCGCCCCGGATGACTGGGGGTGCGGTTGGGCGGTGACGGACGTCAAAAACCTGGGCCAAGTCAAGGAACACCCGTTGGCCGATTGGTCCGCTTGGGAGCGATACCGGCCGCCCGATCCGCGGAATCCGTTCTACTACGAACGTCTCGGCCCCTTGATCGACGCGGCGGGCGACCGCTACGTGGCCTTGACCGCCCATAATCTCCTCTTTTCCCGGCTGCAGAAACTCCGCGGCTTCGCCGCCACGATGGAGGATTTTTATATGGAGCCGGAACGAGTGGAGCGCGTCCTGGATATGATTGTCGATTTCAAAATTCGGCAATGTGACGAATTGCGGCGCCGCTTCGGCAACAAGATCCACGGTCTGTTCGTCGCCGACGATTGGGGCACCCAGACTGGGCCCTTCATCAGCCTGAAAATCCTCAACGATTTCTTTATCCCCCGATACCGCCGGATCTTCGACGCCATTCACGACTGCGGATGGCACGTCATTCTTCACAGTTGCGGCCGGATCAACCTGTTCGTCCCGGCGCTGATCGAGGCCGGAGTGGACGTGCTCAACATGCAGCAGACCCGGAACTATGGCCCCCCCGAGGAATTCGGCAATCAGTTCCGCGGCAAGGTTTGCTTCCTGGCGACGGTCGATATCCAGACCACGCTTCCCCGCGGCATCGAGGCGGAAATCCGCGATGAGGCGAGGCTGTTGGTGCAGCACTGGGGTACTCCCCAAGGCGGTTTGATTGTTTTTGACTACGGCGACTGGAAGGCCCTCAGCGTCAAGCCCGAATCGGTCGATGTGATGTTTGATGAGTTTAAAAAATTGATGTATGATTGGCACAAAAACGATAGCATCGGGATGCAAGCAATCCCTCAGCCATGATCGTTGCGATGGTTTTTTCAACATAGGACTCTGGGTTGTTTGCCAAACGGCGGTTGGCAAGCAATTCCTAAGCGCCAGTGCCTTTCGACACGGTCGCTGATCTTTTCGGTGATGCCGCCGCCTTTCCAAGCCATCTCTATGTGAAATTGGATTATTCACCCGATGGCGGCTCGTCTATGGGATGTCCAATCCAAGTTGCAGATCCTCTTTACCTGCCACTTCGACGGATCTTTTGTCAGAATCTGGCTGGTATTTTGTAAAAACTCCATATCCGAGTAGGGCGGGACTACCTCGCAGAAGGGGTGTTTTTTTCCAGGTTTGCTCCTTGAAGCCGTACCTATTAAAAATGGAAACTCACAGTGATATACTTAATAGATTAGTCAAATTTGTTGGCTAGACTTTCTGTCTTTTACCTTTCAGGTAAAAGGTGTTTTTTTAAAGATGGATAACGATGTCAACGAGAAAATCGGGTCCTTGTTCCTGTACGCAGAGTTCAGAGGCGGAGCTTCTCGAACAACTCGACGACGTTTTAAAGGAATACGCCAGCGTGCGCGGCGCTCTGATCCCCGTGCTGCAGATCGCTCAGGCCATGTTCGGGTACCTGCCGGAAGCGGCGTTGAAAAAGATCAGCCGGCGTTTGAACAAGCCCTATAGCGAAGTGGCCGGAGTGGTCAGCTTCTATTCTTTTTTCACCACGGTTCCACGCGGCAAGCATCTGGTGCGGGTGTGCATGGGCACGGCGTGTTACGTCCGGGGGGGAAAGGAAATTCTCAAAGCGCTGAAGGAGACGTTGCACGTTGAAGTCGGCGAAACCACCTCCGACCGCTTGTTCTCGTTGGACGTGGGACGCTGTTTCGGGGCCTGCGGCATGGCCCCGGTCATCATGATCGACGACGACGTGCACCAGCGAATCAAACCGATGCAACTGGCAAAGATACTTGACGGCTATCGCGAAGAGGGAGCAACGGCCGGGAATGGAGAGGAAGCATGACAGCGCGAATCGCCACGGTCCAGGAGCTGACGTCGCTTCGGGATGCCCTTCGCCGCGAGCAGGCCAAGCGGGAGTCCGGCGGACGTTATCAGGTGCGGCTCTGCACGGGGGCGAGCTGCATTGCCTCGGGCGCAATGGCCCTGAAGGAGGCCCTGGAAAAACAGATCGCCGCCGCGGGATTGGAAGATCGTGTCGATCTCATCGGCACCGGCTGCCTCGGTCCTTGTTCGGCCGGACCCGTCTTGAAAATCAACGACGTCTTTTATGAAAACGTCAAGCCCAACGACGCCGCGGAAATCGTCGGCGAACACCTCCAGAAGGGCCGGATCGTTAACCGGCTGACCCACAAGCGCTCCGACGGCCGCGACATCGTCCGGGCGGAGGACATCGAATTCTTCCGGCGGCAGAACAAGATCGTCTTGCGCAACTGCGGAAACATCGATCCCCGCCGCGTGGAGGATTACATCGCCAGCGACGGCTATCGGGCCTTGGCCGACGTTCTTCTGGCCGGCGCCCCGGAAAAGGTGATCGAGTCGCTGAAAATTTCGGGTTTGCGCGGCCGCGGCGGCGCGGGATTTCCGACCTGGCGTAAATGGTGTTTCACCCGGGAAGCCCCGGGAGATGAAAAATTCGCGGTCTGCAACGCCGACGAAGGCGATCCCGGGGCCTTCATGGACCGCAGCGTGCTCGAAGGCGATCCGCACAGCGTGATCGAGGGGATGATCATCGCGGGACACACCATCGGCGCGCGGCGCGGATTTATCTACGTCCGCGCGGAGTATCCCCTAGCGGTGGAACGGCTCAACGTCGCGCTGGGCCAGTGCTACGACCGGGGATTTCTGGGGAAGAACATCCTCGGCACGGGTTTCGACTTCGAGCTGGAAATCCGCATGGGATCCGGCGCCTTCGTCTGCGGCGAGGAGACGGCCCTGTTGACCTCGATTGAAGGCAACCGCGGCGAGCCTCGGCCCCGGCCTCCCTTCCCGGCGCAATGCGGCCTGTGGGGAAAGCCCACGCTGCTGAACAACGTGGAAACCTACGCCAACGTGCCGGCGATCATCCTCCGCGGCGGCGAGTGGTACGCCTCGCTGGGCACGCCGAGAAGCCGCGGGACCAAGGTTTTCGCCTTGGCCGGCGCAATCGAGCACTCCGGACTGGTCGAAGTGCCCATCGGCATGTCGCTGGGCGACTTGATCTACGACATCGGGGGCGGCATCCCTCACGGAAAGCAATTCAAGGCGGCGCAGATCGGCGGCCCCTCCGGCGGCTGCATCCCCAAGCAGCACCTGAACGTCCCCCTGGATTACGAATCGCTTTCCGAATTGGGGGCGATCATCGGTTCCGGCGGCCTGATCGTCATGGACGAGAGCAGTTGCATGGTCGACGTCGCCCGGTACTTCCTCGAGTTCGTCCAGGAGGAATCGTGCGGAAAGTGCGTCCCCTGCCGCGTGGGGACGAAACGGATGCTGGAAATCCTGAACCGGATTTGCGAAGGCCACGGGCGGGAAGACGACGTGGAGCGCCTGCTTGATTTGGGCGAATTTATCAAGGACGCCTCGCTGTGCGGCCTGGGCCAGACCGCGCCGAATCCCGTGATCTCGACCATCCGGCACTTCGGCACCGAATATATTGAACACATCCGCGACAAACATTGCCGGGCGGGCGTCTGCTCGGCCCTGGTCTACGCCCCCTGTTCCAGCGCCTGTCCGGCCAACGTGGACATCCCGGGATTCGTCTCCTTGGTGGCCGAAAAACGCTACGCCGAGGCCCTGCGCGTGCACCGCGAGCGCAATCCGTTTGCGGCCATCTGTTCGCGGGTGTGCTTCCACACGTGCGAGGACAAATGCCGCCGGTCGTCCATCGACGCCCCCGTCTCGATCCGCGGCGTGAAACGGTTCATGGCCGATCAGGAGGTGACCATCCAATTGCCCGAGATCCGGGAAAACGCACGGAACGCCCGGCGGAAGGTCGCCATCGTCGGCGCCGGCCCGGCCGGATTGTCCTGCGCCTATTTCCTCGCCCGGCTGGGCTATCGGCCGAAAATCTTCGAAGGAAGTTCCCGGCCCGGCGGCATGTTGGTCCAGGCCATCCCGGCCTATCGCCTGCCGCGCGAGATCGTCGCCCGGGAAGTCCGCATGATCGAGAATATGGGCGTGGAAATCTACACCAATCTATGGCTGGGCGAGGATTTCACGCTCAAGGTGCTGCGGGCCGAGGGGTACGACGCCGTCTTCCTCGGCGTGGGTGCGCCGCTGGGCGTGCGGCTGAACATGCAGGGCGAGGACGCCGAAGGAATCACCGATGCCCTCTCGTTCTTGCGCACCTACAACGAGCGCGGATCGGTCGTGGTGGGCAAAAACGTGGTGGTCATCGGCGGGGGGAATTCGGCCATCGATGCCGCGCGGACCGCCCTGCGGCTGGGCGCGGAGAACGTCACGGTGGTGTACCGCCGCAGCCGCGAAGCCATGCCGGCCTACGAAGAGGAAATCGAAGAGGCGGAACACGAAGGTGTTTCCCTGCGGCTGTTGACCGCCCCCGTCCAGATCCTCAACGAAGGACGCCGGGTCACCGGCATCCAGTGCGCGCCCATGCGCCTGGGCGAGTTCGACCGTTCCGGGCGGCGCCGGCCCGTCGAAGGCGGCGAGGCCTTCGTCATTAAGGCCGACCAGGTCCTGGCGGCCATCGGCCAGACCCTCGACCCGAAGACGGTCTGCGGCGAGTTCACCTTGGAAACCCGCAATGAGAATTTTTTCCAGGTCGATCCGTCCAACGGGCAGACTTCGGAAAAATGGATCTTCGCGGGCGGGGACGACGTCAGCGGTCCGTCGTCGGTCGTCGAGGCGGTGGCCGCCGGCGAGCGCGCCGCCGTGGGGATCGACGGCTTCCTGACGGGCGCCACCCACGCTTTCTGGCGCGAGGCCAAGGTGGTTCAAACGGCTTTCGATCCCGACGCCGACCCCTCCGACGCACCCCGCGAAAAAATGAACCTGCTCCCCGTCGAACGGCGGCGGTACAACTTCGACGAAGTCGAACTGCCCTGGACCGAGCACGTGGCGGTCCGCCAGGCCCGGCGATGCCTCCGGTGCGACTACGGAAAACACTGCGCTACGGCCGACGTGGTCGACCATAATTAATCGGGTAGGGTGCGTGAAACGCACCTTCCGCACCCAGAAACGATGCGTTTCACGCATCCTACAAGAAGAACGACAATCCAGGTAAATAGATCATGATCCGGTTGACGATCAACGACGTACCGGTGGAAGTGCCCCAGGGATCCACGATCCTCTGCGCAGTGAAGAAGGCGGGCATCCACATACCCACCTTGTGCTACGTGGAAGGATTGCAGGCCATCGGCGCGTGCCGCGTCTGCGTGGTGGAGGTCGAGGGCGCGCGGAACCTCGTTGCCTCGTGCTCGACCCCCGCCTCCGACGGAATGAAGGTGCAGACCAACACCCGGCGGGTCCGCGAGGCGCGGCGGACCGTCGTGGAACTGCTCCTCTCCGAACACAACGGCGACTGCCAGACCTGCGACCGGAACGAGGATTGCGAATTGCAGAAGCTCGCGGCCGAACTGGGAATCCGGCAGATCCGCTACAGCGGCGAAAAAACCCGCAAGCGGATCGACGAATCGACCCCCGCGCTGCTGCGCGACAACGGAAAGTGCATCAAGTGCCGGCGCTGCGTAAGCGTCTGCATGGAAATGCAAAACGTCGGGGCGCTCTTCCCGCAGTACCGCGGTTTCGAGACGGTCATCGGGCCGGCCTTTAACCGCACCCTGAACACGGTCGCCTGCGTCCAGTGCGGCCAGTGCGCGGCCGTCTGCCCGGTGGGGGCGATCATCGAGAAAGATCAGATCGACAAAGTCTGGGAAGCGCTCGACACGCCCGGCCGGCACGTCGTCGTGCAGACCGCCCCGGCCATCCGGGCCGCGCTGGGCGAGTGTTTCGGCTACCCGCCGGGAACCCTGGTGACCGGCAAAATGACCGCCGCCCTGCGGCGGCTCGGTTTCCACGCCGTCTTCGACACCAATTTTGCCGCCGATCTGACGATCTTGGAAGAAGGGACCGAACTGCTGAAGCGGCTCAAGACGGCGCTCTTGGACAAAAAAACCGCCGCCCTGCCGATGTTCACCAGTTGCTCGCCCGGCTGGATCAGCTTCATGGAGTATTATCATCACGACCTGCTGCCAAACCTCTCCACCTGCAAGTCCCCCCAGCAGATGTTCGGCGCGGTGGCGAAAACCTATTACGCCGAAAAACTCGGCAAAAAACCCGAGGATATCTTCGTCGTCTCCGTCATGCCCTGCACCGCGAAAAAATTCGAGTGCCAGCGCCCCGAGATGGACATCAGCGGGGTCCGCGACGTCGACGTCGTGCTGACCACCCGGGAACTCGGCCGGATGATCCGTGCCGCGGGCATCGAGTTCGGCCGCCTGCCCGACGAGGAGATGGACGCGCCGCTGGGACTTTCTAGCGGAGCGGCCGACATCTTCGCCAACACCGGCGGCGTCATGGAGGCCGCCCTGCGGACGGTCCATGAAATCGTCACCGGCCGCGAGTTGCCGGGCGATAATCTGCACGTCGCCCCCATCGCGGGCCTCCAAGGCGTCAAGGAAGCCTCCCTAAAACTGGAAAAGGTGCGGCCCGATTGGAAATTCCTGGAAGGCGTCACGCTGAACGTCGCCGTGGCCAACGGCCTGGGAAACGCCCGGCGGCTGATCGGCGTGATCCAATCGGGCAAGAAGCCGTATCACTTCGTCGAGATCATGGCCTGTCCGGGCGGCTGCATCGGCGGCGGCGGACAGCCCCGCTTCACCAACAACCGCGTCCGCCAGGCCCGGCTGGAAGCCGTCTATCGGGAAGACGAAGGCAAAAAGCTCCGCAAATCGCACGAGAACCCGGCCGTCGCCCAACTCTACCAGGAATTCCTCGGCAAGCCCCTCGGCGAAAAATCCCACCACCTGCTCCACACGCAGTACACCCCGCGCGATGCATAACATCCCCTCTCCCTTTGGGAGAGGGTTAGGGTGAGGGCCGTTTTCGAGAAAACGTAGGATTTTTGACTCGACTCCGCTGCCTTCTTCCCCCTCACTCCCGTCTCCTCTCCCCGACCAACCTTCGGTCGGTGCCCGGAGAGGAACAGGGGGTGAGAGCGATTGGAAAATATCCCGAAGGGATAGGATAGGCCAGCGAGCGTAGGTTATGCTTTAGCATAACACTTTGGCCTGTATCGCTTTTCGTTATGCTAAAGCATAACCTACGAACTATCATTCCGGGTTATTTGGCCCAATAGAGTCTGGAAATCGTTGAACATCCGTTCTCCAGATCGTCTGGGCATCGGTCCTTTTCTCTAGCCCAGCCGTTTAGAGACAGTCCAGTTTTTAAGTTGTTATTTTCTCGGTAGTTAACATGACATCCATGTTGTTTTCCGGTGGTGGTTTGGCGCGGT
>JAFGPV010000079.1 GCA_016936015.1 Pirellulales bacterium | reverse complement strand
GAAACGGCCATCGGCTTCTCCACCAAGACGTGTTTTCCGGCGCGCATCGCCGCGATGGCCTGCGGTGCGTGGTTGTAGGGTGCTGTCGTCAGAATGACGGCGTCAAGGTCCGGGCATTGCAGCACACGGTCGAGATCCGTAGTCCAGTCGACGGCGTATTTCTCGCCAAATTTCTTGGCCCGAGCCTCGCTCCGCGAAAAAACCACGGTCAGCTTGGCGTCATCGCATTCCAGAAGCGACTGGGCATGAACGCCGGATACCATACCGGCCCCTACCAGGCCGAACCTTAAGACTTTCGACGCGCATGGCCCCTTGCCGTTACCGACCGTGTTTTCCTGCATCATGGTTGCCATCTGGCGATCTCTAGAGGTTTCATGTTCGGCGGGTTGCAATTCCCGATCCTCTTTGAGGATAACCGCTTCGCTTTCCAGCCTTCAATGATAATACCTGCCAACCTGTTTAAGAATTCCTATCAGACCCGTCACATGCCCTGCCGGGGAAAAGCCTGGGGTTGGCCAACGTTCTGGCATCGCGTCTGTGGCAATGTGACGACCGACCATGGTCAAGAATGATCAATCGCATTGACAGGGAATCTCATTGAACTGTCAAAGCCCCGGTCCTATACTGGGTAACTCGCGGGTCTGCTCTGCCCGCGCGGATTTACGGTTTTCCGAGGAGGTCCCTTGTGTCGGAGCCTGTAACAACCATCCATTGGATCGACTGGACCATACTAGGGGTCTACTTCTGCATCATCGTCGCCGTGGGGTTCTGGATTGCCCGGCGGCAGCGGTCGGCCGATGATTACTATGTTGGCGGGCGTACCATGCCAGGTTGGGCCGCGGGTCTGTCGCTGTTTGCGACCTCGATCAGTACCGCGACCTTCCTGGCGTATCCCGCCCACGGCTTTGGCGGTGATTGGACTCGCCTCGTGCCCGGACTGATGCTCCCCGTCGTGGCGATCTACCTGGTCAGTCTGGTCATTCCTTTCTACCGTAGCGTGGTCCGGGTTAGTGCGTACGAATACCTGGAGCGGCGTTTTGGTTATCCGGCGAGAGTCTACGCCGCGGTGATCTACATTCTGACGCAACTGTTCCGCATGGGCTTCGTGCTCTTTCTGATGGCCAAGGCCATCCACACCATGACCGGCTGGGATCTACGAACCATCATCGTCGTCTGCGGGCTGGCCACGGTCGTCTACACGACGCTGGGCGGGGTTCGAGCCGTTATTTGGACGGACGTACTGCAATCCCTTATTCTTTTTGGCGGGGGGCTGGGGTGCCTGGCCATCCTGTTATTCCGCCCGGAAGGTGGACCCGGCCATGTTCTACAAATCGCCTACCACGCGGGCAAATTCAAGATTGCCGATCTCTCGTTGGATCCAACCCGCGCATCGATTCTGGTCATGATGCTCTATGGCCTAGTGCAATACGGTGACAATTATTCCACGCACCAGACGTGTGTCCAGCGATATCTCTCGGTACCGAGCCTGCGTCAGGCGCGGCAGGGCGTCTGGCTCGGCAACCTCAGTTGCGTGCTGACTTGGACCCTTTTTCTGCTCATTGGAACCCTTCTCTGCTCGTTCTACACCATCCACCCCGACCAGCTTCCCGCGGAAGTCGCGGCCGATCAGACGAAGGTCTTTCCCTACTTCATGGCCACGCAGTTGCCGGTCGGGCTGGTGGGGTTGTTCCTGACGGCCATGTGCGCGGCGGCCATGTCGAGCCTCGACTCGGCAATGAACTCGCTCTCGCTGACGACCGTCAAAGATCTGGTCCTGAAGTGGCGGCCAATCGTGAGCGAGCGCGGACAACTCATCCTGGCCAAAGCCGTCAGTTGCGGTTGGGGACTGGCGGGCACCTGCGCGGCACTGTCGATGATCCGTGTTGAGAAGGCGCTCGACTTCAGCATCACCGTTTTCTCCATTCTGGCCGGCGGCATGTTCGGCATGTTCTTGTTGGGGTTCTTCGCTCGCCGTGCCCACGCGATGGGCGTCTACGTCGGCCTGGTGGCCGGCGCGGCCGTCAGCCTCTGGGCCGCCACGGGCGAGCTGGCCGATGCGGGATTGCCGTTGCCGGCCATGCTGGCCAACGTCACGTTCCCGTTTCACGTGTTCTTGACCGCCGCGTGCTCCAACGCCGTGTCGTTCGGCGTGGGTTATCTGGCCAGTAGGATTCTGCCCAATCGGAGCCAACGCGATCCCGCGGGCTTGACGGTCTGGACGGCAAGTCGTTAGAGTCCGAGTTCTTGGCCGCCTCATCAAATCGGATCCTCCCGGCCGACGGCGGCGACTTCGAAACCGGCGTCGGCTTCTCAGAACGGGTTGCGCGTCGGCCGACGGAGCTTTGCGGCTTGCGTCGAGAGCACGATATTTTACGAAATCCGCGACTGTTTGCGGAATTGTCCGGGCGCCATGCCGGTCGTTTTCTTGAAGCGGGATCTTCTCCATTTCCCCATTCACTTTGCCGCAATCGACCGCTTCCAGGATGCAATAAATTCTTAAGAAGAATGAAAGATAGTATCATTGCTCCAAAAACTGAGGCTAGTTTAAACTGAACTGAAGATGGAAACGTGATGCCGATTGAGTGTTGTCGTTTGCACACAAAAATCCTTTTTCTTGAAATGGATATATTGCTGGGCCTTTGCGGCAACGGAATAGAGAGAGCGCCCGTGTGCCGCGTTGTTTTTCCAGTGAATTTCCCGAATTCCTAAATGGGAGGTGTACCATGACCCGCTTCTCGTGCAGAAGTCAATTCTTGCGAATGTCCTTTTTGCTCGGTTTGCTTTCCCTTCTGATCCCTTGTCAAGGCGTTTTCGCTGCCACTTGGACCTGGGACGCCGTCGGCTTGCCCGGCTCGGTTTGGACCACCAATGGGCAGTGGACAACAACAGGCTCTCCGGATTTAACTGAAGCGGTGGGTGCTGAGGATTTGCTCTTTAGCTCAAGCTCAAATACAACGGTCTACGCCAACCTTTCTGCTGAAACTGCAAAATCCTGCACGTTTGACGCTTCCGCTCCGGCTTATACGTTCACGAGAACTACGCTCACCAGCGACAGTCTCCAATTCAACAGCTACCCGACGACCTCATCGTCAGATATTGTTTGGACCAACAACAGTTCCTTCACGCAAACCTATTACGTGCCCATTAAGTTTGGCAATGGGATCGTCAATCTGGGCAGCCTCGGCGGCGGAGGTGGAATTTCTTTTAAGACAGAAGACAACGGTCAAAATGGCGGTTCGTATCTGTATTGCGGCTACGGTACGGTTGCCGATCGAACGATCACCTTCAACGGACCCGGGACCGCATATTTTTCCGGCGACCTCAAGGGAGGCTACGGCAACACGACCCTCTTGTTGAACACCGATATCACCGTTGACGGCCGCTGGACGTGGTCGAATAACGCAAATGTCGGAACTATCTACAAGGATGGACTTGGCACCTTGACCTTGAACGGAAACACGTATGGCTCGGCAACTTTATGTAACAGGAACATGAGCATCAAAGAGGGCGCCGTTCGTGTTTATCACATCCAAGCCTTGGGAAATACTGATACTAATTCCATCATCCTGCCGGGGGGTGAATATACCGGCCGATTGGAGCTGGCAACCAACACATCTTCTTCATTTGCCAGAAGGATCACACTGGAAGGCCGTGATTATACGAATCTCGCAGCCCAGGTTTTGAACGTCGAAAATACCAGTCATATTGGAAAAAGCGTGTTTTTGTCTCCGGGCCCCAACGGCATGAACTATAACTTCGAATCCACCTCCGGCCTGCTGGAAATTGCTCCCAACCTGGACCAGGACAACGCCGGTTTGGGCGTGCTCAACTTCAGCGGCGCGGGTGATTTCAGTATGCAGGGGAACATCATCGAAAGCGGATCCGGCGTCGCTGCGATCCGGAAGTACGGCAGCGGAACCTTGACCCTCTACGGCGCCGGCAATACGTTCACCGGGCCGCTGGTCGTTAACGGCGGCACCGTGACCGTGGATGCGACGAGTTCGATTGGCACCGCGTCGGCCTATCACATCGGCGGCGGCACCCTCGACGTCTCCGCCGTGGGCGGGCTGACTCCCTATATCGGCACGACGCTCAGCGGAAGCGGCACGGTTATCGGCAACGTCACGATCAACACCGACGCCACCCTGGAGCCGGGCAATACCGATGATACCCCCAGCAGTTCGGGAATCACGTTCTCCGCCACCCCGGGAACCCTCACCTTGCAGAACGACCTCACGGTCAACGGTGGAACCCTCCGGTTCGATCTGGACGGTGACGATGTGACCGCCGGTTCCGGAGTCAACGATTTGATCTCCGTGGACAATCTCTCGCTGTGGAGCGGAACCATCGACATCCACATGCTTGAAGGCTCATTGACGACGGACACCTACCGGTTGATCAACTACACCGGAAGCCTCCTCAGCGGTGTCGGCAGTGTTTCCTATCTCACTTTGACGGGCGTCTCCTCCGGAGGCAGCCGGCAGAACTTCGCGCTGGACGACTCGGTGGACCATCAAATCAACCTTGTCGTGACCGGCGAGGATCCCAAGCATTTGACTTGGGTCGGTGATGGGTCTGCCAACAAGTGGAACCATACCGTCCAGAATTGGAACGATGGATTGGGAGCAGATAAGTTCTACAACGGCGACTTCGTCGTCTTCAACGACTCCGGCTCCAATTCTCCCGCGGTCGATATCGAGGGAACCGTGGCGCCCGCTACGGTCACCGTAAATAATCCTACCAAGGATTACACCTTTGGCGGCACTGGCGCCGTGGACAGTTCCGGCGGATTGACCAAGGAAGGCGCCGCGACCTTGACGATCGCCAACGACGGCCCCAACACCTTCGGCGGAATTCAGCTCACCGCCGGCACGATTGTGTTCAATCAAGGCGTCGACTCCGAACTGCCCGACGCCATCAGCGGCTCGGGCAGCCTGCGGAAGGAAGGGACCAACGTCCTGACGCTTTCCGGAATGAGCACGGGCTTCACCGGACCCATCACCGTGGTTTCGGGCACCCTCAAGGCCGGCAACAACGCCGCGCTGGGCGACGCCACTGCCGGCACCGTCGTGGAAGACGGCGCCACGCTGGACGGCGGCGGCATGGGTTTCGACGATGAGCCGATCACCGTCCAAGGCGCGGGCGTCGGCGGCAACGGCGCGCTGATCAATACGGGTATCAACCGCGCCGATCTCCACCACGTCGAATTTCTCAACGACACCACCGTCGGCGGAACCGGCACCATTGACCGCACAGAAGGTCTATTGAGCCTCGACCATCAACTGCTGGGAAATCACCACGACTTGACCAAGGTCGGCACGAATACCGTCCAAATTTCCGAGGCCGGTGAAACGAATTTCGGTGACATCTTTGTCAACGAAGGAAATTTGACTTTCGATGCAGACTCGACCATGGGCGATCAGACCAAAACCGTGACGGTCGCCAACAACGCCATCCTCAGCTTCTACAATACCAGCGCCACCCATGAGAAGCCGATCGTGATTGATGCCACGGGCGGCCAGGTCGCCGGCTGGCATGGCAGCAACACGGTGGATTCCACCATCACCATGAACGGAAATCTTACCCTCCTGAGCAACGACGATACGCTGACGCTCAACGGCCCCCTGACCGGCGACGGCAATTTGAACCGGGACAATATTCCGGGCTACACCGCCGCGGGAGTCGTCTATTTGGTCTCCGACAACAATAATTATACCGGCGCCACCACCATCACCTCCGGCCGATTGGCCGTCGGCAAGGGCGGCATGACCGGCTCCTTGGGCGGAACGGGCGACATCACGCTCGGCGACAACGGAACCTTGCATTTCTACCGCCAAGGAACGATGGACGTTACGAGGGACATCGTCGGCACCGGCTTAAGTAGCGAGGCCGTCCGATACGGTTCCACCAGTTACAACTTCCGCGACACGGTGTACAACGTGTCGGGTGACAATACGTACACCGGCGATACCTGGGTTTACGGAGGCACGGTCGTCCTCTCGAACGGCACGGGATTGGGCACCGCAGACGGCAAGACCGTCATCAACAACTCGGTCGGTTTCCCATGCGTTGCCCTGACCGGCGACATCTCCGTGGCGGAGAACTTCGAATTGCAACCCCGCGGCAACTATGCGCTCGTCTCGGCCGTCTATGCGCCGCACATTGAGAGCCTTAGCGGCAACAACACCTTGACGGGAACCATCGGCACGGGCACGGGCGGGGGGGGCAGCGTATACACCATTAGTTCCGCCGGAACGGGAGGCGGTGATTTACTGACTATCTCAGGCGATGTGGTTTGCGAGAGGCCCAACGCCTCCTGCACCCTCCGGCTCCTCGGACCCGGCAAGGGTGAGGTCTCGGGGGCGATCACCTGCCTGACGGATTGCAATTGGACCAATGTCAACATCGTCAGCGGTGAATGGACCTTCTCCAATGTCAACACCTACACGGGCCCCACAAACGTCCTTTCCGACAGCACCTTGAAACTGACCGGCTCCGGATCGATCATGGATTCTTCCGCGATCACTGTCGAATCCGCCGCCGTGCTCGACGCCTCGGCGTTGACCACACTTCAGTTGGGATCATCCCAGGTTCTCATCGGCAGCGGCACCGTGAAAGTAACCACGCTCACGGGGCCGTACGCTTCCCCCTACATCTCCCCAAGCGGCACCGGAACCCCTTCGGAACAAAACCTCCCCGGCGGCACGATGACCGTTCAGGGTGACGTGGACTTCGACTACACCAGCTTTCCTACCCTCCAGTTCAAACTCGCCGATGACGACGCCAGTGCCCAAAACGACAAAATCGTCGTGACCGGCAATGTGACCATGTCCTCTGCACAAGTCGTCATCATTCCCGGAACGTCGCTTGAAACCAACGTGGATTACACCCTTTTGACCGCCGCCAACGATTTTTCGACTTCCTCGTTTTTCACCTTGGGCTACTCTTACACGCGGTACGACTTATCCCTGGATACCTCCACTCCGGGGGAGTTGAAATTGCACGTCGGCTACCAAACGAATAAAAGCTTGACTTGGACGGCGACGGGCGACACGGCCGACTGGGATGTGATTGGCCAATATAATTGGAAAGACAACGTGGACAACCCCGAAGCCTTCTACCAGGCCGATTTCGTCACCTTCGACGACTCCGTCCCCGACGTGGCCAGGACGGTCAACCTCACCGCCACCGTCTATCCCGCCTTGATCACGGTGGACTCCGATCTGGACTACACGATCGAGGGAGCAGGAAAAATTTCCAGCGACACGGGTATCGTCAAACAAGGGGCCGGCCGGCTGACCATCGCCACGGCCAACGATTTCAACGGCACGGTATCGATCTTCGGTGGCACCGTGAGGCCCACCAAAAGCCGGGGCTTGGGCAACGATGGCGGGGACATCGTGATCGACGGCGGCACTTTAGACATGTACGGCTTCTATACGCAACGCCGGAAGTACGTTAGTTTGCAGGGGACCGGCGCCTCCGGCGACGGCGCCATCGTCAACAACCACGCGGCCCAATCTTCGGGCATCAATCCCTATCTGTATTACGTCACGCTGACCGGCGACGCGACCATCGGCGGAACGAACAACTGGTCGATTGAAGGCAATCCGCTGCCCGGCAGCAACTGGGCTCCCGGCTACTTGCACGGCAACGGGCACGCCCTGACCAAAGCCGGCATTTGCGAAGTCACCCTGGGTGATTTGGGCACGACCAACCTAGGCGACGTCACCGTGATGCAAGGCTCGCTGGCCCTCTCGGGCAACACCGATCTCGGCGCCACCGGCAATCTGTGGCTCAATGGCGGAACGTTGTCCCTGGTCGACAGCACGGTTGCCCAAACCAAGCCGATGACCGTGGATTTGGTCGGTATCATCCATAATCGGTCCGGCGACGGGGAACTCGATGGCGACGGTGTCCTGAACGATAATCTGATCGTCATCGTGGGAAATGAGTCGACACTGACCCTCGGCGGCAGCCTCTCGGGAACCGGTGGCCTGTCCCTTAATGACATCGGCCGACTGATCCTCAGCGGCGCGAACACCTACGAGGGCGATACTCATGTGTATACCGGTACGCTGGAACTGGTCGCCGGCGGCGATATCGATCCCGATTCGTTGATCACCAACGAAGCCGATCTGGAAGTCACCAGCGGCGCCCATACCGTGGGTGTGATCACGGGGACCGGCACAACCACGGTGCTCGGTTCCGCGTCACTCACGGCGAGCAGCATCACGCAAGGGACTCTGGTGATTGGTGGGGGCGGCGGAACGACCGCCGTCGCGCCGGTTCCAGAGCCCGGCACGTGGATCCTGCTGCTGATCGGCTTGGTCGGTTTTGCCGGTTGGCGAAAGGTTCGCTCCAAGTAAACCTACATTCTCCGGAACAGAGAAGGGGATTTGATTGACACCTGGTTGAACCGGCCGACTCATCCGGCGGGAAAGGGTCTCCTCTCCCGTCGGCCGAGTTGGCCCTTTCAGCAACCCAAGGTTGATGTTCGCAGCCCCTATTTTATGAGGTATGAAGTTTATCCCATGAACCTTGGTGTCACTGGGCGCTTCAAAACCAGCCACCGGGAGGCGTTTCAAAACCGGACAGTTGGTGTTTATGCCTTTGTAACTGATCCTTCGTAGGATTGGCAAGTGCCTCCCTATTCCGCCGTTGGGGATTCTGTGGACTCTCGCCGGGACCGCTTGTTTCTCCTCTCTTTGGAGGGTTGATCGTTTGCGGCAGGTTGGCCGTCTATTCCGCCTGGATTGCGGAGCTGGTAGCTACGGCCGGTGATGGTGATGATCTCGACGTGGTGTAGAAATACGAGGCAAATTTGAAAAGCATCACTACGCAGCTCCAAAGAACCCCATTGTACCCCTCTGTCAGTGCATAATCAACATGCCGCTTAAAGTGATTTTGTGTCTCTATCGGCAGTGATAACAACCGAGTTTACGGAGGAGAGAATGCCTCTCCCGCGACGTTCCCCCCACGACGCCCGCACGCGGGCGTCTTTCTCGTTGATGGGTCATCGACCAACTTTTTCTATATGGCCAACACGGGCGAAACAACACTTCCAAGGCCTACTTGTAGCCAATATGTAGCCACGGGAAAAATGTTGGCGGACGTTGCAGACATTCGTAGAATTTGGCCCGTGCCCCAACTACGCAACCGTGTACGAGATAGGGCACAAAAGACTTACATGGACAATCGTATATCGACACTCGAAATCAGGTGCCGGGCAACCGGTTGAGGGTTCGAATCCCTTGCCCTCCGCTTGACAAGGAACGACAAATCGTGACAAAACCCCTTGCACTGCAAGGGGTTTTGCGTTTGATAGTCAGGAATCTGCCCCCCCCTCATCTTGTCATCTGATGACAGCCAAAGACAGACAACGAAAGAATTTGGTACATATGTCCGCTGACTATGGAAATCAAGTAGCCCTGAGTAACGCGGCCAAGCCCTGCCGCTCGGCCAGCAGCCGAAAGACCTGATTGACCCACTGCAAAACCATAAAGTCCAAAAACCTGGCGAACCGGCGCAAAGGCTTTTCATTCGAGGGTCATAACCGCTCTGCCTGCCGATTTGCATCGGCAGGCAGAGCTTCAATGTGGTGGGCTCCGCTTTTTTTATATAGCGAAAAAGCAGTACGTTTTTCAAACCTTTAGGTTATTCGCTTCCGGGCAGCCAGTAGGATGCCCGCGCCGGCTAAAGCCAAAAGTAGGAAGGAGTTCGGTTCGGGAACGGGAGCGGCCGAGGCCGCGCTGCTTCCTGCGCCGATGGACAAGGTGTTGACTTGGATGCTGGTAGTCGTCAGCGAGACGCCGGCGCCGACGCTCAAGTCTCCGTTATTGGTGGATGAAATAATCTCGGACAGCACCACGGGGGCGGCGGTGCTGTTGATCTGCAAGAGTCCCGCCTGCACGTCGGTCGTGCCCGTATAGGTCAGACCGCCGGTCAAGGTCAGGGTGCCGGGACCCGTCTTGATCAATCCGTCGCCGACAACGTTGCCGGAAAAGGCGAGGTTGGCCGAGCCATTATTGATTTCCACGGCGCCGTCGTCCGGACCGAGCGTGAAACCGCGGTCGGTGGTGGCCGAGGCGCCGGTGTATTGCAGCGTCCCGCCGTCCAGGACCAGATTGGCGGAGGCGCTGCCCGAGGCGCCGAGAGGACTGGCCGTACCGCCGCTTAAAATGGAAGCGACGCTGAGGGTTCCTTCGGAGACGATCGTGGGGCCTGTGTAGGTATTGGCCGCAGTCAGGGTGAGTTTGCCCGTCCCAAGTTTCGTCAGACCGCCGGAGACGTTCGCCGCGTAGGAGATCGTGCCCGTCGTGGCGGCGGAAGCGCCGCTGCCGGTGACGTCGCCGATGAGGGTGACGGTCTCTCCGCCGGCTCCGTAGCCGGTTCCCGGATTGGTGATCTGGATATGATCGATCTGATCGGGATAGGTGGAATTCATCACGGCGACGGCGGTGGCGCCGGTGCCGCCGCCGCTGATCTGGACGATCGGCGGCTGGATGTATCCTGAACCGGAGGTGGTCAGGGCGATGGCGGAGATGCCTTGCCCGCCGGCGTCGTTCGGATCGAGCAGCATTTGGTTAATGGTGATGTCTTGACCGTTGGTGTCGATCTTCGCGTTGCTCTGTTCGGCAGAACCGTAATCGGAATAGATATTGACGTTCCCGGTGATGATGAAATCTGTAGCGGAAGCCGTACCGGGCGTGGCTTTCAAGGTGCCGCCGTGGAAGTTAACGGCGCCGCCGTTGTTGTTGATGACGGCAGTTTGCAGGGTGCCGCCGGGAGTTCCATCGCCTGCGGCGCCAATGTTGAGTACGCCTCCGCCGTTGACGATCAGCGACCCGTAGGCATCCCCACAATTGATCAAGCCGTTGCCGCGGACGTTGACGTAAGCGGGGGTCGAGCCGTCCCACCAACCGGCGATGATGCTAATGGCCCACGCCGAATCTCCGGTGGCGAGGGTTCCGCCCGAGACGTCGAGCAGTCCGATGGAGCCGGCGTTGCGTGCAATATACAAGGGATCTTGAATGGCTTCCTGAACGGTGACGGACGCGTTGTCCTTGATATAGAGGGCGCCGGCGCCGCTTTGACCAATGTAGAGATCGCCCATCAGGATGGAGGCGTTGTCCTCGACGGTCAACATGCCGACGGATCCGGCGCCTCTTCCGAGGCGGACCATGCTGCTGGCATAACCATCCGGATTAGTATTGGCCTCGTAAGCCTGGACGACGTTGCTCGAATTGCTGAGCGTCATATAGCCGTGGCCGCTCCAGCCGACGGTCAGGGATTGATTGGCGATGACCCGGCTGGTGTCGTTGACCCGGAGGATGCCCAGGCCGATGTCGCCGACGGACAGCCCTTGTCCCGACGTGTCGCCGACGTCCAATGTGGAAGCGCCGTTGAGCGTCATGGTCGCGGCCGTGGGATTGCCCGCATTGTCGACGCCCGCCGACTCGGCCAGCCAGACGAAGCCGTTCGTTTCAATCGTCGAATTGTTGAGCGTAATGTTGGTCGTGTTCTGAAAGGTTTTCCCGGAGTTATTGCCGTAATTTGCCACGTCCCAACCGGCATAGATGGAGCCGGCCATCTTGAAGGTGGAATGATTCAAAATCAGATTCGCCTCGGCGGTGTAGTTGAGACCGATCATGGTGTCCAAATTGACCGTCAACGAGGCGTTGTCGAGTTGCATAGTGGCGTCGAGATCGTCGTCAAAACCGACGACGGTCCAGCCGTAATTCGCGTGCGTCGATGCTTCCGAGGGGGGCAGCAAGCTTTGCATGTTGTCCTTTTGATAGACGCCGTTGGCCAACACGAGAGTGCCTGCGCTGACCAGCAGATCGCAGGGGGGCAAATTCACTTCGCCGGAACAAGCGAGGGTTAGCGTGCCGGGACCGGTTTTCTTGAACATCGTTACCGATTCATTTTGAATCGGGCCGGTGAAGGTCAAATTGGCGTCGGAGTCTGTGACATCAAACACGTCGCCTCCGATTCCGGCAAACGTGAATCCCCGGTTCGTGGTGGTCGTGGCGCCGGTGTACCGGAACGTGCCGTCGATCACCAGATAATCAGCCGAGGTATTTCCCGGTTGACCGAGGGAACTAGCTTGGTCCGCCGCGCTTATCCAAGCCACTTCCAGGGTGCTGGCCTCCTTCATGACCGTCGGGCCGGCGTAGGTGTTGGCCGGATTAAGCAGCTTGACCACGCCGCCTCCTTGCACGGTGAGGCCGCAGGAGGGGCCGGAACTCCCGGACGTATCGCTAATCGCGCCCAAGATATCCAACTCGGAGTTGTTAAAGCCGGAGGGGTCAAAGACGTCGAGCCGGGTCGGGTTCATCAACACCACGTCGAGGGGAGCCGCCAGAGTGTGTGACCCGGCCTGAACTGAAATTCGGGCGTTCTCGGCCAGCGAAGATTTCATGAAGAGTTTCTTCCCGGCGTCCGTGGACAGGGTGTACCCGAAAGAGTAATCGTCGAAGACCAGGGAACTCAAGGTCACGTCAACGCCTGCGCCCAAGCCGGCATCGAGGTTGACGGTGTGGGGATCCGTGGAGCCGAACGTGCCGCCGATGAAAAAAGCCCGGTCGGTGTCCCCGTTGGGCGGGGTGGTTTCCACCCAATTGGCCGCGGCGCTCCAGGCCGAGGTGGGCCCCACCCAGTGCTGTGTACTCGATAAGTCATTGAGCGTCATGTCCACTCGTGACAGGGTGTAGTCGTCTCCGGCGGTGTAAACCAATCCCAGTTCCGACGTGCTGACGCCGTCGACGGCGGGGAGCAGAGTGGGCGCCGTCTCGCCGGAGTGCCAGGACCACTGCATGATGGTGCTCGAGAAGAAGCTGTAGGCGAATTGATATTGGAACCATACGTCCACAATTGCCGGACCGCCTCCCGGTTGGATCGGGGCGGTGCCGAGCGTGAGGAGATCGTTGACCGAACCATCCGATTCGATGTACAACCGCGCGTTATTATCCAACGTCAGTTCGGAGATGGAGAGGCTGTTGACCACGTCGATGGCGGACACATCGAAATTCTTGGGATCGCCTGGAGAAATCGTTCCGGCGGCTTCGACGGTCGTCGGGGGCAAATTGGCGGCGTTGCCGCCGAGAATGCCTCGGGATTCCACCGTGATCGAGGGAGAAACAAGGGTCGTTCCCGAGATGACGCTGAGTCGGCCTTCGTGGACGACCGTTTCACCCGTGTAGGTGTTGACGCCGTTTGCCAGACGGAGCGTCCCTTTGCGGCCCCATTTGTGCAGGCCGCCGTCGGGCGTGCCGGTATCGTGCTCCAGCGGCGAAGAGTCCAGGCTGATGTTGAAGCATTTGCTGTCGATCACCGCGCCGCCCTCCTGAACGTTGAGGTTCAACGTGCCGCCGTTCGAGACAATAAAGCTTTGCGTATCGACGGGGCCTTGCCCATAGATTCCACCGATGCTCTGCAAGCGTCCGCCGTTGAAATTGATGGTGGCAACGTTGGTGTTGGCACCCTGGTCTGCTTGCGCCGTATTGAACCAAGCGGCTTGAAAGGTTCCGCCGTTGAGGTTCAGCGTGGCTTCGTTGGTGTGGGGAGCGTCATAGGCGTCTTGATGCACGGCCATGTAGACCGGTTTATTCGTGACGAACGTTCCGCCGTTTTGCGTCCACGTGGTCTTGGCGTTCCAGGAGGCCATATCCAGACCAGTGCCATAAATATCATTACCGCGGATGGTGAACGTTCCGGTGTTCATCGTGACATCGACGACCGTTTGCGTGGCGTCGGAATGGTGTTCCCAAGTTCCGCTGCCGGGGGGATTTTCAACGTCATAGCCCCTGCCGCCGAGAGTAATCCAGCCGTCGCTGAGGGTGAGCGACGGGTTGTCGGCGCCGCCATAAGTGCCGAGGGTGATCGAAGCGGCCCCCCCCTGATTGCCGACAGAGAGGACGCCGGTGTGCAACCGGAACGAAGCGTTGCCGGTCAACGTCAGCGTCGAGGTGGTGCCGGGCTGTTGTCCCAAGAGAGACATTGTTCCGTTATTGGCGAGCACATCGAACGAAGCATTGCCGTCCATCGTGATGTGGGCTTCGCCGGTGTTTACACCGGCCGCAAAGCCGGTGGTCGACACGATCGAGCTGTCGCCGTGCATCACCAGATTGCCGATGCTATTCGAACCGATGGCCAAGGCCCCGTTGTCGATGATCACCTTCGCGGCGTTTGCGCCGGTGCCGCTCATCTCCATCGTGGCGACGCTGGTGGGAGCGCCGTACAGGCCGAGTTGATACCAGTAATACGACGCGAATCCCACGTAGTGGAGCGTGCCGCCGGTCATGGTATATACGCCGGTATCGGTTCCGTTGCTCGTCGTACTGCCGATCAGAAGCACGTCCGTGAAGTCGAGCGTTCCGCCATCCTGGAGAACTGCGCCGCCGACGTTGATGCCACTCAGTGTGTTTACGAAATCGCCCGTGGTGACGACCGCCGGGTCCGAGGCGTCGTTGACGTTGATATTGACGGTTTCGCCCGGTTGGGGAATGGCCGACGTATCCCAATTCGCCGGATCGCTGAAGTAATCGGGTGATCCTAACGATCCGGTCCAATCGGCGGCTTCCAGCGACGTGATCCCCGCCGCAAGCGCTGCGATGCCGAATAGAAACCACTTGAGTACAGGATTCATAAAACACGTCCTTTCAGTAAAAAATGACATGACGAATTTCCCAGGATACATCAGCCTCTTCTCTGTTCCGTCAAACCTTCAGTCCGCTCTGCTCCGGTCCGCTGTACCTCCCATGACTTCTTGTGGATCGGCGCTTTCTGGCTTCCGTGACGTCGGTCAATCGGTGAGCCGAATTCCGTAGGGATGAATCAACGAAGCCTTTAAAAGCGATTCCGGGATAAAACGCTTGCGGCAGGGTGAATTCATCCCTCCGGAAACTGGAAAATCGTGAATATCAAACGAAGGGCGCCGTGTCCATGCCGGCATGAGCGCGGCGCTTCCGAGCAACTACCATCAGGCCGTTGCATGAACAGCCGGCGCATAAGGCGGATCTGCCACATGATCTTTTCAGTTGTCTCTTATCAACGATGACGACGAATCAAAATCGCCGCCAATCCCAGCAACGCCAAGACCAGCAGGGTGGCGGTGGCAGGCTCGGGCACCACCGTAATGGTTCCCGTGGTGTACAACTCGGATGTGTCCCAACTCATCGGCGACGGCAACGTCGGCAGATTCACCGCGGCGAACGCACCGCTGAGGGAGTCCCAATCCAGGATGTCGAAGGACTGGTCCATCGAGAAACTGCCGCCGAGGCTGGTGACGTTCAACGTGCCGTCCAAGGTCACCGCGCCGGCGACCATCTTGTCGCACTGGCCACTGGTCGGATCTAGCTCGATTCCCAGCGAGCCGTCCGTTTGTTGGGTGTAATCCATCAGGGTGTTGTGCAATACAGCGAGGTCGCTGAAGAACAAGTATGCTCCACCGTTGAGGGCGTAGCCGTCGAGTTGTATTTCCACGTATCGGCCTGCGACGGCGCTGGACAGGATGATCGGCAATACTTCGCCGGCATCAAGGTACTCGGACGTATCCATGATGAATTTTTGCTGCCAAACCGTGCCGCCGTCCTTGTCGAGGATGCGCACGAAGAAGTTGGAAAAGTAGTCGTTGTAACCGTTGTACCGCGACGTGATGTCGATCTCATCGAAGGCCATGTTGGTGTCTCCTCCGGTCAGGTCGACTTTCCACCAGGCACTTTCCTGCCAGTCGGTGTGGGTGACCGTGTAGATGTTTCCGTCAACGCCGTTG
Source organism: Pirellulales bacterium (assembly GCA_016936015.1). Classification (GTDB taxonomy): domain Bacteria; phylum Planctomycetota; class Planctomycetia; order Pirellulales; family Thermoguttaceae; genus JAFGPV01. The sequence continues at coordinate 22,501 of JAFGPV010000079.1, read as the reverse complement.
GCTGCTCCCCAGGTGGCCTCATCGCCCCCTAACGTGCAGCAATGGGTAGCCGTTTTGCCCAAGGCGTAATTGGTTTTATCGTGGATCGTCAGGGTGGTGATGGCTCCGCTGCCGCCGACGTTGAGCGTCCCGCCGTTGTTGGCGACGTCCATGCTGCGGACGTCCGAGACGTTCAGGGTGCCGCCGTTGAAGTTGTAAACACCGATGCCCGGTCCCTTATCGAGGACGGGGACAGTCAGTGTGCCTCCGTCCTGGGTCAGTGTGCCCGTGGTCGCCGCATTGCCGGACAACCTGAGGGTGCCGGCCAGATTCAGAACGCCACTGTCGGAAAGGTTTATGGCACTGTTCGAACCGGCAGTGTAGCCAGCATATCCCAGATCAATATTGGTCTCGTTCATGACTCCCGTGCCACTGACGGACAAGGTACCGTTTCCACCCCAAACACCGATAACGCTGGTGGATGCACCGTTATAGACGCCGGCGCTCAGGTTGTATTCGCCGCCGGCGCCGGGGTAGCTTCCATTGACATGCCCATAGTAGTTGTCGCCGATGTAAAAGGGCGCATAATTATTGACGGTTCCGCCGGTCTGGTTGAAGGTTCCATAACCCTGCTCGCCGACCACCAGTTGCCAGTAAAGGTCGAGTTGTCCGCCGCTTAAGTTGTACGTACCGGCTCCGTTTTGGCCGTAGATGTTACTCCCCAACCAGACGTCGCCGCAACTGACATATCCATCGCTCTGCGTGATGGAGCTTGTCGTAGAGGCGGCCTGACCGACATAAATCTCTCCGTAAACCGCCAACATATTATTAGTGTTAATAGTTAGGGTCGCACCGCTTGTGGTTCCCATGAAGATGTTATTCGTCTCACCGTAGCCGTCGAGGGCGGGATTATTGGTGGCGCCGTTAATGATGACATCCGTGGCCGAATCCGGCAGACTTGGATCCCAATTGCCCGGATTGCTCCAATCCGTCCCGGCGAGGCCGGTCCAATTCGTTTGCGCGTCGACGGGGACGGTAAAACTCAGGAGGGAAACAATGATCACGAATGAGGAGGTAAAACGAAAGAAATAAGAGTTGTTCATATGACTACCTTTTTGGGGGTTCGAATAATTCGCATTCAAACAAATCTTGGCATGATTGCTCTTTCTGACGCCGTACTTGCCGCAAGTTGAATCCACTCGCTGCCTCGCTGCACCACGGATCGTCGCGTTTGAAGGAACCGGGAGGATTGGACGTTTGGTGTAATGAATGAATGGCTTCCAGGAGCACGCAAATTCACAATCCGATTGTGGATTGCACTTGCACCGTCTCTCTATACAGATCCATGCGCGCGAGAGACGTTTTTTGACAATCGCGAAAACCTTCTTGGAGGAGAAGAGTTGGCTCTCCCTCGGGTTTTTCGCAGTAGCAAATTACCGAGAGACGCTACCTCAAGATGTTTGAAATGTGAAAAGAGGAGATCATCGTGAAATTTCAACTCATAAAATGAAATAGAATTACATTTATAGCAGTGATGCTAACATATTAGTGCCATCATGTCAAACAAATATCTAATAATAATGTTTATATATGACATTATATTGTAAGTTAGTGTCGAATGAAAAAAGTTCATGTACAAGGGAAATCTCTGGAAAAATAATTTAAGTATATATATTGCAATGTATTAGCACGTCAACTTATAGAAAATAGTGGCCCTGACTTTAGCTGTATAAATGCCCCCCAATAAGATGGGGTGTTATTACGTAACGCAGCCAAATTATTTGTGCCATATCCGTTAATAAAAAACAATTTGACAAGCTATATGTGAATTATTATCATGAATAAATTGTGTTTCGGAAACTACATGGCCTTCTGGATAAACGAAATAACTTTACTATTCGCAATATATATGTTGAACAGCATGCCGCTTGGGCTCATTTGATCTCCCTTTTCAGATGGTGTTTGTCATGTCCAGTAACCGTCGAGACACTCAAGGTTTTACCTTGGTGGAACTATTAGTGGTTATCGCCATTATCGGGATCCTCATTGCTTTGTTGTTGCCGGCGATTCAAGCGGCGCGGGAAGCAGCTCGGCGTTCCCAATGCATGAACCACCTCCGGCAAATCGGAGTGGCTGCGCATAATCATGTCAACACCCAAGGATGCTTCCCGTCCGGCGGCTGGGGCGCGAATTGGGTCGGCGATCCCGACCGCGGTTTCGGAAGGTCCCAGCCGGGAGGTTGGCTTTACAGCCTATTGCCGTTTCTCGAGATGAAGCAACTCTATAATTTGGGAAAAGGAGCCAGCGCGATCGTTAAGAAACAGGTTGCGGCAGTGCAACTGGTATCGACTCCAGTCTCCCTGTTCAATTGTCCGACGCGCCGCCCTGCCCAACTTTTTCCTGCTGCCATTGCCGCGGGTTCCTTTGGCGGCAGTCAAGCGGCCAATATCGACACCAGCAAGTTCACCCGGGCGGCCCGCACCGATTACGCCGCGAATGTCGGGGAGGGCATCCGCTACGACGGCGGCGCGACCTTTTATGATTTTGGTCCCGCGTCGCCGACAGACGTACCCCACTTCAATTGGAGCGTCCATAATTGGGATAAATTTTGCAACGGCGTGGTGTATTTCCACAGCGCCGTCCAGCCGCAAAAAATCCTGGACGGAACCAGCAACACCTACTTTGCCGGAGAAAAATACCTCAATCCGGACCATTATTATACGTCGCTCGACTACGGTGACGACGGCTCCACGTACCAAGGCTTCGACCACGATTCCATTCGCGGAGTGAATTTCAACTACCCACCCTTTCCGGAACCCACTTCACCGAGCGGCATTCAAGCAATTCTTGTACCGCGGCGCGATCGTCCCGGTTATACCAAGTTCGAGGGCTTTGGAAGCGCGCATTCCGACGTCTGTAATTTTGTCTTTTGCGACGGTTCCGTTCATGCGATCAGTTACGATATCAATCCGATCGTACATCTCCGGCTGGGCGCGCGGAATGATAAACAAGTTGTGGACAGCAAGGAAATCGAATGACAATCCGGTTGATTATTGAAACCCGTGCAGGAAATATCCTTCGAGAAACCGCGATTCTTCCACGGGAATTTCGTAAAGCTGAGATTCTTGAAGCAGGCCGGAATGATCACGGCGAAAAATAAAAAAGGCGACTGCGGCAATCATCCGCCAGAGCGGTTTTCCCCGAACGTTCCGCTCTTCACCGCTTAGAAATCCAACATCCAGAAAGTCCGTTGCGAGGCAGTCCGAGTGTTTACGACTCGGCAAGTGGGAGTTATAGGCGTTTCCCCCGATGGGAGGAAATTCTGTAGCACCCAGGTGAGAATCATGTGCAGTAATCCTAGGCCCGAATCCCAAGCGTGCTCGAAGAAATTTTGTTTAGTGTCAGTGTTGACCGTAATTATACGGTCAACACAAGATATCACCTCAAACAGTCAACGAGGTGATCCGGGGTGAAAAGAAAAAAGTTTGCACACAATTTTATTGTTAATGTAACAAATTCACATAATCTAGTAAGCATATATTGATAATATTTTCATTTATAGCTAAAATGAGCAAAATGATTGCTAACGATGATATTCAAAGAATGATTCCACGGCACTCATCCCGCATTAAGTACATGAACGGTCCTCCAGAACCAGAATATCCCTCATATAGGTGTAAAAATTGTGGCCGCCTAGGGGGTGTTGTGGCTTTCTCACGTCGATCTGAGGATGGAGGATGGTGTCGTTGCAGATGGTTGCCGTCTTGTAGGCAAGTTTTTTAACCGGTAAAGAGAGAAATTAATGCCCTTGACGAATATTGCAGAGCTACTCAGCCGAAGCCGGGAAGGTGGATATGCCGTCGGATATTTCGAAAGTTGGAGCCTGGAATCCATTCAAGGCGTGCTCGACGCCGCCGAACAGACCCGGTCTCCTGTCATTATCGGCTTCAATGGGGAATTTCTCACCCACGGTGGCCGACGAGCCATCGAGCGGGTGGCGATATACGGAGCCCTCGGCAAGGCCGCCGCCGAGTCCTCGTCAGTCCCCTGCGGCTTGGTTTTTAATGAATGCACCGACGACCGGTACATTCGGGAGGCAATCGAAGCGGGTTTCAATCTCGTGTTGCCTGCGATGGACTCCACTCCCTATGACGAAGCGGTCCGTCGGCTGAAGGAAATGGTCCCTTATGCCCATCAGCGGAAAACCGCCGTTGAAGCCGAACTTGGTGAACTGCCCTGTGGCGCTTCGGGACGCGTTGAAGGCAAGGGAATGTTAACCGACCCGACGCTCGCTGCCCAATTTATCGAAGCGACGGGCGTGGATCTCCTCGCCGTCAGTGTGGGAAACGTGCATATTCAGGTCACCGGAGAACAGAGCAGTGAGTTGGACCTCGATCGGTTGTCCGCCATTCGCCGGCAGGTTTCCGTGCCCTTGGCGCTTCACGGCGGAACGGGTATTTCCGCCCCCGCGCTCCGAAAAGCGATTCAGATCGGCGTGGCGAAAGTCAACTACGGTACCTACATCAAGCAACGATATTTAAAGGCGATGCGCAAGGCGCTCGGCACGGAAGAGATCAATCCGCACGAATTATTGGGTTTGGGCGGCGAACCGGATGTTTTAATCGCCGGAAGATTTGCCGTGCGCGACGCCGTACTCGAACGCCTCGAAACATTGAACTGTTGCGGAAAGGCCTGAACAACGTGCAGAATCCCTGCGGATCCTCGCCATTTCGGTTCCTCTCCCCCGGGTCGCCCGGTACCAGGTTTTTTACTATTGCCAAGGCGAGTTCCTCCCTGTTACATATTCAACAACGCACCATAAAAAGGACTAGTGGATGGTAGACGTCGGATGTGCGGGAATCCTGGTAGCGGACACCTTCTGCGGGCCGATCCAGCGACTGCCCCGTGAGGGCGAGTTGTTGGCGGTGGATCGCCTGCCGCTGAAAATCGGCGGTTGCGCGATCAACGTGGCCCTCGGCCTCGTCAAACACGGTTTTTCGGTCGATGTGTGCGGCTGCCTCGGCAGAGACGACGCGGCAAAAGCAGTCCTTGGCCGCCTGGAATCGGCCGGGCTGGGATGCAAAGAAATCGTCCAGGTCGATTCCCATCCGACCAGCAAAACGGTGATTTTGCTGGTCGAGGGGGAAGACCGGCGGTTCATTCACAGCTTCGGCGCGAACGCCGCGTTCCACGTCGCCCAAATCCGCCGGGAATGGATCGACGGATTGAAGGTCTTTTACCTGGGGGGATTGTTCGCCATGCCCGGCATCCGGATCGACGAGTTGACCGCCTTGCTGGCGTACTGCAGAAAACGCGGAATCGTGACGGTCGTCGATGTGGTGGTGCCTCACGACTATTCAGGCATGGATGAATTGGCGCCGCTCTTGGAGCATATCGATTACTTTCTGCCGAACGACGACGAAGCCCGGCGACTGACGGGGTGCGACGATTTGGAGCGGCAGATCGAAACCTTCCAAAGCCGCGGCGCCCACACGGTGATCATCACCTGCGGTCCCCGCGGATCGATCGTCGCCCAGGGATCGAAACGCTGGAAGGCCGCGGCGTATCCGGTGGCGTGTATCGACCCGTCGGGTTCGGGCGACGCCTTCGACGCGGGAATCATCGCCGGGATCCTCCGCCGCTGGGAAATGGATCGGACCTTGCGGTTCGCCGCCGCCCTGGGCGCGTCATCCACCCTGGCTGTCGGTACGACCGACGGCGTGTTCACTCCCGAGCAGGCCGAGGCGTTCCTCGCGGACCACCCCCTGGAAATCACCCAATCTCAGCATAAGGGATAAGATGCACTTTGAGATGAAAATGCCCGATCTGGCAACGACCGATTCGGCGATCCGCATCGTCCGTTGGATCGTGCAGCCGGGAGAGCAAGTTCAACGCGGACAAGCCTTGTTGGAGGTGGAAACCGACAAGGCCGCCATGGAAGTAGAATCAGTCGTCAACGGCGTTTTCGAGGAAGCGCGGGCGGAGGTCGATGAAGAAGTCTCCGTCGGACAAGTGATTGCGATTCTGAAAACCGAGGGACCGGCCCATGCCCCTTCCTCCTCCACGAAGTCGGCGCCTCCTCCGGCCGCCTCCGCCGTCGCCACGCCCCCTCCCGCAGCGCCCGATCGCTCGGCGAGCGGATCCGAAGGCATGTTTGCCCGGAAGCGGGCCACAGCCGACCCGGCTCCCGCCGCCGCGGGGATTCCGCTGAGCGTTGCCCAGCGCACCGCCGCCAAGCGGCTGCAGGAGTGCAAGCAAATTGTCCCGCATTTTTATCTGCAAACCCGACTTGACGCCTCGGCCATCATTGCCCGTCGTCAGGCCGCCCAACCCGTCAAGTTGGTTTGGGACGCCTTCTTCGTCCGGGCCGCGGGGAGGGCGCTCGACCGGTTCGAGCGATTTGGCTGTCGTTTCGAGGGCGACCGGTTGGTGCCCTTGGAGAATAACGACGCCGTCGGCGTGGCGGTGGACATCGAAGGAGAACTCTACGTGGTGCCCATCGCCGGTCCGGCGGACAAATCCCTGGAACAGATCTCCGCGGAAATCCGCGAAAACGTGGAACGCCTGCGCACCGGCGATCCGGAAGTCCGCAAAACACGGCCGGCCCGTATGACCGTCAGCAATCTGGGCGTTTGCAACGTGGAAAGCTTTATTCCCATCATCAATCCGCCGGAGACGGTGATCCTGGGAGTGGGCCAAGTCTTGCCCACTCCCGTGGTTCTCGACGACGGAGTCCTCGGCATCCGACCGCAATGCACGCTTACCTTAAGCGTGGATCATCGGGTTGCCGCTGGACGCTACGCGGCGGAGTTTCTTGACGAAATCGTTCGTGAATTAACAATCCTCTAAGGAGTGCATTCATGGCCATCACCTCGCTGGAACAATCCGCCATGCAATCGGAGTATCCGCCTCAATTTCTGATGGAGCTCTATACGCGCATGGTCCGCATCCGGCAGTTCGAAGAAGGCATCAAGTATCTCTTCCTCGAAGGATTGTTGCCGGGCACGATTCACCAGTGCCAGGGGCAGGAGGCGACCGCCGTGGGCGTTTGCTCCGCATTGCGGGAAGACGATTTCATCACGTCCACTTTCCGCGCCCACGGTCATGCCCTGGCCAAGGGATTGGGAATGACGGAACTCCTCAGCGAGTTACACGGCGCCGCGACGGGCTGCTGCAAAGGCAAGGGGGGCAGCATGCACGTCGGCAACATGAGCAAGGGCATGGTTCCCGGCATCGCCATCGTTGGCGGCGGCGTTCCGTTGGCCACGGGCATGGCCCTGGCCTTTAAAATGAAGAAAACCGATCAAGTCGTCGCCTGCTTTTTCGGCGACGGCGCCGTGGCCGAGGGCGCTTTCCACGAAGGCGTCAACATGGCCGCCATCTGGGATTTGCCCGTCGTCTTCGTGTGCGAGAACAACCTCTACGGAGCCAGTACCCACATCTCCCAGGTGATGCGCGACACGAACATCGCCCGCCGGGTCACCAGCTACGGCATCCGCACGCGGCAATTGGACGGCAACGACGTCCTAGCCGTTTACGAAGCGGCCGAGTCCGCCGTGGCGCTTTGCCGCGAGGGATCCGGCCCGGTCTTTCTGGAACTGTTGACCTATCGCTTGACTGGCCACTCGCGGCGCGATCCCTGCCATTATCAGCCCAAGGAGGAACGCCAGGTCCAGGCTCAGCAGGATCCCCTTCTCCGGTTCGCCCAGGAATTGAAACGGCGGGACGTCGCCGACGACGAGGCCCTGAAAGCCGTCGCCGCGAAAATGGAAAAGCAATTCAACATCGCCGTCGATCTGGCAAAAAAGGCGCTGCTGCCTGACCTGAGCGAACTGACCACCGACGTCTACGCCTGAATTACGGAGCCTGCATCATGACGAAACGTCTGGGAATTGCCGAAGCCTTGCGGGAAGCCATCGGCGAAGAGATGGAGCGCGACGCCTCGATCTTCTGCATCGGAGAAGATATCGCCGTGCCGGGGGGCTGGGGCGGCGCCTTTACCGTGACCCTGGGTCTGGAAAAAAGGTTTCCTGACCGGATGTTCAATACCCCCATCGCCGAACTCGGCCTGTTCGGTGTGGCGGGCGGCGCCGCCATGATGGGAATGCGGCCCATCGCCGACGTGCAATACGGCGATTTTCTCTTTCTGGCCTGCGACCAGATCATCAACAACATCGCCAAAATGCGATACATGTCCGGCGGACAAATCCGCATGCCCCTGGTCCTCCGCGCTCCCGTCGGCGCCACGGGCCGGGGCAGTCAACACGCCCAATGCACCGAACGGTATTTCATCGGCGTGCCGGGACTCTACGTGGTTGCCGTTTCCACGGCCTACGACGCCAAGGGCATCCTGAAAGCCGCGGTGCGGAACGACAATCCGGTCATGATCTTCGAGCATAAACTGCTCTACGGATCGAAAGGTCCCCGGGCGGAAAGCGGCGCCGTGGACGCCACGAGCGACATCCCTGAGGAGGACTACACTCTCCCTTTGGATCGTGCCGCCGTACGCCGCGAAGGGAGCGACGTAACGATTCTGGCTTGGTTGCTGATGGCGCATTACGCGTACCAGGCGGCGGAACAACTTGAAAAGGAAAACATCCACGCCGAAGTCATCGATGTGCGAAGCCTCGCGCCGTTGGACTATGAAAGTATCGGCACTTCCGTTAAAAAGACGGGACGCGTGCTCCTAGTGGAAGAAGGACCGAAAACCGGTTCCGTCAGTGCGGAAATCGCCGCGGGGATTTTAGAGCGGTTCGGCGAACATCTCCGCTGCCCGATCCGCAGGATTGCTTCGCCCGACATCCCCGTCCCCTTCAGTCCGGTGCTCGAAAACGCCTATCGCCCCGATGTATCGCGGATTGTCCAGGGCATCCGAGATCTGATGCGCTACTGAGATCTCTCACAACCTCTTGCCGCGGTTTTACAAATCTCCTCAATAGTCCCCGGCGTTGGTCTTGGCGTCCGAAAATATGGTTTTTTATTGATAACGGATTATTTGCTCCGCGGGGATCTTTGATGTCCTATCGTGTTTTCTGGCAATTACTTAGGACGCAGGCAACCACGCCGTGCCTGGCGTGGTATGGTATCGGATGCCGGTGAAATACCGGATGAAAATCAATGGTTTTTTAATTGCCCCATTGGGAGGGCTTCCCATTTGCTTTGAAAAAAAATAGCATAAAATAATAATATGAACAGATTTATGTAACAATTGAATCCGGCCGTGATGAAAAACATCTCGATTTCCGCAGGAAAACACGCAAGAAAGCATAGATTTCGATTCATTGGGAGTCGGAAAGACCTAAGCGGTAAATCGTTATCGCCGGTTCATGCAGTAACGCCTCAAGCAGTGCGTAGAAGTTGTCCGCCTTGCCGGGAGAATCCGTTGTGAAATCCAAAGATCGTCGAGACGCCATATTGGAATGTTTGGAACATCAGGAATCGTTCTCCTATCATGAGCTGGCCGAAAAATTCCAGACTTCTTCGATGACCATTCGTCGGGACGTGGAAAATCTTTGCAACCGCGGATTGGCCGTAAAAACCACCGGTGGGGTGCGTCGGGGCGATCAGTCTTCCCTTCTGTATGAGCCCCCCTTTGCCTCCCGACTGATGAACCAACGGGCTGAAAAACGCTCGATTGCACAATGCGCACTCAGCCTGATTTTGCCGGGACAAACCATCTATCTCGACGCCGGAACCAGTTGTCTGGAATTCGCCCGTTGCCTGGAGAAAAACAGTTCGAATATTACGGTGGTGTCGAATTCCGTGTTGGTTTGCATGGAACTGGGCCGGAATCGAACCCATCGCGTCATCGGCATCGGCGGTCAGTACACTCCCGACAATCTTTGCTTCGTCGGTCCCACCACGGAAGAATCCGCACGACGCTTTTTCGTCGACATCGCTTTCTTATCCACCAAGGGGATTCTCGTCCACGAAGGGACGTTCGAGCCTTATGAGCCGATGTTCCTCATTAAAAAAATCTTTGCCGGGCAGTGCCGGCAAGTGGTGGTTTTAGCGGACCACACCAAGTTTGGGCAACGTTCTCTATGCAAGGTGCTGGATATTTCCGAGATCCACACCGTAATCACCGACGAATTGACGCCCGTCGCGGAACGCAACCTCCTCGAAAAACACGGAAGAAAAGTCTTAGTGGCCCCGATCATCGCCTCGGAAAACGGCGCCAAGGAAGACAAAACCATTCACGCGGCTTGAAGACGGTCACAAGTCCCACGGGATTGAACAACCGGGTCGAAGCGGGACGCCGGTGGTTTTCCTTCTTAATTTCTACCCAGAGTTGGGGGAAGCCGGATCATTCGGCTTGTGAGACGCCATGTGTTAGCGGATAGAAATGTCCGGGAATAAACGCCGGTGTGGATCGCGGACGTACCGGAAACACTGTGGAATCCGTCGGTCTAAAACGTTGTTGCTATTACTGGCCTGCTTAGACAGGTGTTACCAAAACTGAGCATCGGCCGAGAAAATACGGCCGCAGGTTGTTTCGAGAAAATCCGGAAAAGTGCGATAATTGGAGTATAATGGCACGCTGACGGAATCATTATTTAGGACTCGAAATCAGGCGACGGCTTGACGATATGTCAATTCGAGGAAAGAAGCCATCCGGAAAAAGAAAGCGTTGTATGTCCGATTAAAGCTCTAATTCTCGCTAAGGCTGGGCCTCCGATGGATGCCAACTCTGACTCCAGACAATAGCTCTTCGGCATGGGGTTTTAGCGCCTCGATCACGAACCGGACGTGCTCGTCGAAGTCCACGCCCAGGAGTTCCACACTGCTGCGGATGATCTCCCGGTCCACCTTGGCGGCAAAGGCCCTGTCCTTCAGTTTTTTCTTTACGCTCTTGGGTTCCAGGGTGGTGATCCCTTCCGGGCGGACCAGGCAGCAGGCGATGATAAAACCGGCAAGTTCATCGCACGCCAAGAGGCATTTGTCCATCGGGCTTTTCGGCGGCAAGTTCCAGGCCGTCTGATGGCAGGAGACGGCATAAGCCATTTCTTCCTGACCTTGTTCCCGCAGCCAGTCGACGATCCGCCGGGGATGCTCCTCGGGCCATTGTTCGTAGTCCGCGTCGTGCAGCAACCCGGTGACGGCCCAGACCTCGGCGTCGCCGCCGTATTGGGAAGCCGCCGCCCGCATCACGATCTCCACGGCCCGGGCGTGCTTGAGCAGGGAATCGGTTTTAGTCCAAGCGTGGAGTTGGGAAAGTGCCTGATCGCGGGTCATGGTCAATCTCCTTATCGCCGCACGCGGGCGTTTCCTTTCCAGATGCTCCAGATTTGCTCTTCATCGGCGGGCTGGGCGTAATCGGTCAGGAGCGTGGTGGCCAACACCCCGCTGGCCCAGCCGAACTGGAGCCACTGCTCCGGCTCCCAGCCCTTGAGGATGCCGTAGAGCAGGCCGCCGACGAAGCCGTCGCCGCCGCCGATCCGGTCCAGCACTGTGATCTCCTGCGGCGGGGCGACGTGCCAGTCCGATCCCGCCGCCAGGACGGCGCCCCACAGGTGCCGGTTCACGCTTAAGACCTCGCGGAGCGTGGTGGCGAAGACCGCCGCTTTGGGAAACGTCTTCTTGGCCCGGTCGATCATCACCTTGAAACTGTCGATTTTGGCCGCCAGGTCCTGGCCACCCGCCTCCGGCCCTTCCAGGCCCAGGCAGAGCTGGAAATCTTCCTCATTCCCGACGACGACGTCGGCCAGCCCGGTGATTTCGCAGAAGATCTGGTGTAACTCTTCCTCGCGGTTCTTCCAGAACGAGGCGCGGTGGTTCAGGTCGAAGGAGATCCGGGTGCCGTGTTTCTTGGCCGCCCGGGCAAGTTCGAGGCAGAAAGTCCCGGTCTCCGGCGAGAGCGCCGCGATCAGGCCCGAGAGGTGCACGACCTCGACGCCCTCGCGGCCGAAGATCCGCTCGAGGTCGAAATCCTTGACGTTCAAGGTTCGCCCCACCTCGCCCGCCCGATCGTTGTGGACCCGCGGCCCGCGCGAGCCGTAGCCGCTGTCGGCGATATTGAATTGGTGCCGATACCCCCACGGCCCCCCCTGCTCGACCTCCTTCCCCTCGTACTCGATGTGCCGGCCGGCCAGGTTGTCCTTGATGAACCGTGCGATCGGACTGTCCTTGACAAAGGTCGTCAGCACCTTCACCCGGAGTCCAAGATAAGACGAGACGCTCGCGACGTTTGTCTCGGCACTGGTGACCTGCATCATAAACGTATCGCTGCAATGCACGGGCTGCCCGCCCAACGGAGTGATCCGCACACCCATGCTGGTGGGCACGAGCAAAGAGTACGCACAGTTTTTCCGAAGTTCAATTTTCATGAGAATCTCCTGGAAACGCCCGTCGTCGTGGATTCACTGCGCCTGCCGACATCAATGGTCCCATTCTACCGGATAACCATCCCGCCACAACTCCACCAGAGTGACAAACGGCCGACGGCGTTTTCCGCAGCAGGAGCAAAACGGGGGCCACGGGATCAATCATCGGTTAACATGATGGATTGCGGGACGGCGCACGGAGTTAGAGGAGAAAAGGGCAGAGAGCACACAACCGAAGGGGGCAGTCCCCTAGTGTTTTGACCGGTTGATGGTGGTCTGGTAGAGTTCGACGTACTGTTTGGCGCTGCGGGACCAGGACCAGTCTTGTTTCATGCCGGTGACGATCAGGGGGTTCCAGATTTCGGGTTTGTGGTAGGCGTCGCAGGCCTGGTGAAGGGTTTCGTTCAGCGCCAGGGAGCTGTAGTCGTAGAAGCGGAAGCCGTTGACCTGGCCGGGATCGGCGTTTGGCTCGCCGTAGCCGACGATGGAGTCGGCCAGGCCGCCGGTGGCGCGGACCACGGGGACCGTGCCGTAGCGGAGGCTGTAGAACTGGTTCAGACCGCAAGGCTCGTAGCGGCTGGGCATGAGGAACAGGTCGGCCCCGGCCTCGATGCGGTGAGCCAGGGGATTGGAGAACTCGAGCCGGAGGGCAACTTTCTGGGGGAAGCGTTCGGCGAGGGTCTCCAAGGCCTTGTGATAGTTGGGCTGTCCCAGGCCAAGGAAGACCCACTGCGCCTCGACGGTTTGCGCCCACCGTTGGAGGACCTCGAGGATAAGGTCCATCCCCTTCTGGCTGGTCAACCGGCCGACGAAGCCGATCAGGGGGACGTTCGGCTCGCGGGGCAGGCCCAATTCGTCCTGCAGGGCGGCCTTGCACTTCGCTTTCCCCCGGGCGTACGAATCGACGTCGTAGCGGGCCGGCAGATGCGGATCGGCGGCCGGATTCCACTCCCTCACGTCGATGCCGTTGAGGATGCCCGAGAGGACGTCGCGGCGGTGCTGCAACACGCCCTCCAGCCCGCAGCCTTGCAGCGGCGTTTGGATCTCGACGGCGTACTGCGGACTAACGGTGTTGACGGAGTCGGCGAAGATCATTCCCGTCTTCAGGAGGTTCAAGTAGCCGTGGAACTCCATCTCGTGCCAGTTGAAGTATTTCCAATCCAGGCCGGTCAGGAGCATGTCCCAGTGCCAGAACCTGCCCTGGAAGGCAAGGTTGTGGATCGTAAAGAGGGTGGCGATGTGCTGGTAGCCGGGGCGATGCCGGTACTCGATCTTCAGGTAGGCGGGGATCAGGCCGGTCTGCCAATCGTTGGTATGGAGCAAGTCGACCTGGAGGTCGAGGAGCCGGATCGTTTCGAGCACCGCACGGGAGAAGAAAACGAACCGTTCGCAATTGTCGATGTAGTCTTTTCCGTCGGCGCCGTAGAGTTCGTCGCGGTCGAAGTATTGGTCTTGTTTAATGAGATAGACGGGCACGCCCGCCCCGGGGATTGTGCTCCGCAACAACTGGCCGGTCATGGTCTTGCTGCCGATGGGGACGATGAAGCGGATTCCCAGGTCGTCCAAGGGGAGGCCGCAGTCGCGGGCCTGGCGATAGGCGGGCAGGATCAGTGAGGCGTGGTGGCCGAGGCGGGTCAATTCCACCGGCAGGGCGCCGCTGACGTCGGCCAGGCCGCCGGTCTTGGCAAAGGGGACTGCTTCACTGGAGGCCAGCAGAATATTCACCGTCTGACTCCTCAGGGATTTTTTAAGGGGGGCGGTTCCCTTGTCGACGACCACTGGCGCCCGACGGCGCCGGAATAACCGGGACAATCCCCCGTGTCGACCACCATTATGTCGCAACCCTCTCTTGCGTAAAGGGCGATGGTCGTAGAATTGCCATATTTCAAGTAAGGGATATTTCAACCATACCATTTTAGAAGACGTAGAATCGCCCGATTTTCAAATTTCGAGCTGGGCGACCCATTGAGGCAATCCAATCGTGAACATGAAGCGAGGGGCCGGGCCGAGAGGAACCGGTCGGGGAAGGGCAAGTGAGCCAACTCGGCCTTGGCGGAGCCGGCGGTCGTAAGTCGTTGATCGGAAGTCGGTTCAGGCGCTGCGCGAGGAGCGGTCGCGTCGGGGGGGAGGCAACAAGTGGGACAGTTTCACGGCACCCAATTCCCGACGAGCGAGTTGGGTCACGTCGGAAAGGGTTTTTTCCAGCTTGATGCGCGTCTCCACGGGCAATCCTTCGGCTGGCGGCAGCGAAGTATTCAGCGGGCCGTCCATAGCCTCGATGATGTCGAGGATGGAGATTTTTTCGGGGCTTCGCGTGAGGCGATAGCCCCCTTCAATCCCCCGGTAGGAGGCCAAGATTCCATGCGCCACGAGATTACGAAGGATTTGCAACAAGAACCGCTCCGGCATTTTCCCTTCGGCAGCCAGCCGACTGCAAGGAATCGACTCTCCCGAGTCGGCCCGAGCGAGAAGTAAAGTTGCTTGTAAAGCGTATGCCACCGTGCGCGAAATTTTCATCGCCGCACCCCTTTGAATTACACATTAAAGCATATATGAAAATATCCTGGGGAGGTAGGAATGTCAAGGGTCCGTCTGGAATTAATCGGAATGGTGCGCGAAGAAAAGGAGTGAAAAAACCGGCGGCGGAAGAATTGGATTAGGGAGAATTTGTGGGAGAGGCGATTTCGGCAGGGATTTCATGTTTTTTTTGCAGGGCGTGCCAGATCAGCAACGCGGCGCCGCAAACCAACAGGCTGTCGGCGAGATTGAAGTTCGGCCATTGCCAAGGGCCGATCATAACCAGGATAAAATCGCGTACGGCATAGATCTTCGCTCCTGCGGGACTGGCGCCGTCGGCGAAGGGATGGACGAGGCCAGGCAGGCCCAGACGGTCGTAAAGATTGCCCAGAATCCCCGCCATGATGCACGCCAGGGCCGCGGTCAGCAGCCGATCGTGGAGTGCGCCGCCGAAGAAGAGCCAAATCAGAATGCCCAGCGCGGCGAAGATCGAGAGGCCGGCGAAGAGGGGATTCCAACCCTGCCCCAGACCGAACAAGGCGCCGTAGTTCAGGCTGGTCTGGAAGCCGAAGACGCCTTCCCAAATCCACCGGGTGCGGCCGAAAGGAGGGATGCCCAGGGAGTTAAACATCCACGATTTGGTGAGCAAATCCGCCGTACAACCGGCGACGGCGATCAGGATAAACGCGGCCAGACGTTTGAGCGGAACCGCCCTCATGGCTTGTTGCTCTTAAAGGAATGGAGGAGCAGGAATCGAGGAGCGTGTTTCGAGGAACGGCCCTGGTCCGGCTCTCATCCCTGCTCGTTACTGGAATGCTCCGTGCCGGGTCCGAGGCTATAATCCCCGCTCGACTTGTTCCGCACAACGGATGCAGAGGGTGGCAAAGGGGATGGCCTTCAGTCGGGTTTTGGGGATTTTTGCGCCGCACTCTTCGCACTGACCGTAGGTTCCTTCCTCAATCCGCTCCAACGAGGCTTCGATCTGCCCGAGCGTCACGCCCTCGTTTTCCATGAGACTGAGCGTGAATTCCTGCTCGAAGTTGTCGCTACCGATGTCGGCCATGTGAATGGGCATGCTCGACAGATCGCCGTTGGCTTCGCTGCGATTCTTCTTCAGCGTTGCTTCGGCCATCTGATGCACGTCCCCGCGGAGTCGGGCACGAAGAACCAGAAGCTGATCCTTGAAGGCTTTCAATTCCGCCTTGTTCATGGTTGGCTCTCCTGAAGTGGACTTGTCGGCTGGATAGTTTTTATGACCACGGAGACTTATTATTTTAGACGACCCCGAAATAGTTGTCAAACGGCCGGGCAAATCGGATCCGGGGATGTGGGAGAATAGATTGCAACGGTGATTATTAAGGGATTGTATTGGATCATTATTCTTGCCGACGGTATAAATATTGCTTCTTTTCCAAGGGGCACGAAGGGCCTTGTCGGCTCGATATAATCGCCGTTTCCGCAAGTAGAAACCCCCTCTTGGCAGGCCCCTTCGCCAAGGCTCCCAACTTGCCGGCCGACAGAGTGTGACCTACATTATGGTAAGGTCCAATAAGCCTTTAGCGATGGACCATGTATCGTCTGGGACCACCCCAAGTCGCCGGCGGGCTGGGCGGAGCGTTTTAATCCGCCGACTACCTCGCACCGAGGATTTGGACGGTGGTTTTTGCTGAGAAACAAATACATCATCAAACAAGTTGAGTATCGTCCCACGCCTGCGTTTCAACGTTGCATCATCCCTGGTTGCGGCGCAACGTATCCTCTCGAGGAGATCCGCACGGCCTGCGCGTCGTGCGGCAGCCTGCTCGACGTGGAATACGAGTGGGATCGTCTGCGCGTTCCCGGATCGCTGACGTTCTTCGAAGAGAAATGGGGACGGCGGGCCGATCCGTTCTGCTTCAGCGGGGTGTGGCGGTTCCACGAACTGCTGCCCTTTGCACCCCTGGAACGTTGCGTAACCCTCGGTGAGGGCCAGACGTTGCTTCAGCCGTCCGAAGGCGTGGCGCGCTACGCGGGCGTCCGGCCCGGCCGACTGTTCTTGCAATACGAGGGACTGAATCCCTCGGGCAGTTTTAAGGACAACGGCATGGCCGCGGCCCTGACCCACGCCCGGCTGGTCGGTGCCGACCGGGCGGCCTGCGCCTCGACGGGCAACACATCCGCCTCGCTGGCCTTGTACAGCGCGTTTACCCGGGCGGTCAGGGCGGTGATCTTTATCGGCTCCGGAAAAATCGCCTACGGCAAGCTCTCGCAGGCCCTGGACTACGGGGCGCTGACCGTCCAGATCCGCGGCGACTTCGACGACGCCATGGCCCGGGTCCAGGAGGTCTGCCGCGAACTGGGAATCTACCTGGTCAACAGCGTGAATCCCTTCCGGCTCGAAGGACAAAAGACCATCATGTACCGCGTCCTCGAAGGGCTGCGTTGGGAAGTGCCCGACTGGGTGATCGTCCCGGGCGGCAACCTCGGCAACTCGAGCGCGTTCGGCAAGGCCTTTTACGAGCTGCACGCGCTGGGGCTGATTCCTCGCATTCCGCGGCTGGCCGTGATCAACGCCACGGGGGCCAATACGCTGTACGAACTGGTGGAAAAGCAGGGCCTCCATTGGAACCAGGGCAATCCGGACCGGGCGCTGATCGACCGTTACTTCGGCGAGATGGACGCCCACGGCCGCCGGGCGTCGACCATCGCCAGCGCCATCGAGATCAACCGGCCGGTCAACCTGCTGAAATGCATTCGCGCCCTGGAGTGGTGCGACGGCGTGGTCTGCGAAGTGACCGACGAGGAGATCCTCGACGCCAAGGCCCAAGTGGGCGCCGGCGGGCTGGGCTGCGAACCGGCCAGCGCCGCCAGCGTGGCCGGCCTCCGGAAACTCGTCGGCGGGTGCATCGTCGGGGCCGACCAGCGCGTGGTCTGCGTTCTGACCGGCCATCCGCTGAAGGACCCGACGGCCACGGTCGCCTACCACTCCGCCGATCCCGAGCAGTTCGACCAAGTCCTTGGCGCCCGCGGCGTCCGCCAAGCGGAGTTCGCTAATCACCCCGTGGTGGTGGACAACGATCTGGATGCAATTATTAAGGCGATCCAGACGTCCGGCGCTTGAGCGATTGCTGCTCCGCTGAAGGGGATCGTCCCCCAAAAACGGCCTGTTTTTGGATTTCTTGCACAATAAGGGGTCTCTGGGCATCGTATTTTGCCGTCTCTGGTTGGAATTGTTGAATGCGGTTTTTCCGGAGGTGCGCAAGGGGTGATTCGAAATGGAGGTTTCGGAGGGTGAAAAAAATGGGAATCACGAAAACACGAAAGTTCGAAAGCACGAAAACGGACATGCCGCATTTAGATTTGGTCAACGTGGTTGGCGATCGGTCAATTTGGGACGGATATTGATATTTCTTAGGCTCTTAAAGTGTAAAATATTTGAACCACAGATGAACACAAATACACACAGATTAAGGAATTACGACAGTTTTATTCTTGGCGTTCTCCCTCGATGAAAAAAGACATTATCTGTGTTTATCTGCGTTCATCTGTGGTTCCCTACCTGTCCTTTTACAGTTTGAGTCAGGCTAATTACCTCTTGCGGCAGAGCCGCCCCGATAGCGGAGCTATCGCGGGCACCCGGATTTCTCAGTTGGTCATCAAAAGTCGAAAAATGCACGGTCGGGTCCCCAACCGGGTGGCTTTTCGGTTCTTTTGGTGAGGCTGTTGTACAACATATTTCGTTTTTTCCATAAAATTTTTGCTATTGAAGCCGATGCAGCCAATGATTGAGTTTCAACCGCAAACATGTCTGTTCCAGCCGAGTTTGCTGGTCTTTTGGCCGTGGAACGGTTCATTGGCAATGCGGGGCTCAATAGTTCCTGGTTTTCCTCTTAAAAAAACCGTCGGCCGCTGCGCAATCGGGTATTAGTATACATATTTACATTATCCTGTCAAGCCCTGTTTTTGGCCGGGGGGAGAGCAGGGGGCGTTGGCCGAAAGTGCGTCGGCGTGTCGCATCTCCGGCTCTAAAGGCAAGCAGCCAACGCGCATCAGGGTGCGCCACCGAAGAAGGCTGCGGCGGTTGCAGAACCGTAAGCGGCGTGTTGCATCGAGCACAAAAGCGATCCTCCCCCCCGAATGCTGCCAGTCAGCACCAGGAACCTCATTCCCGACGGCTTTTCAATGACTTGTTTTCCGAGATGACAATCTCGCAGTCTGTCTGTCGGGAAATCAAGCGAGACAGTAAACAGACGGCTGGGGTTCTGGAAAACGAAGGTATATTGACACCCTGGAATAACCCGCTAAATTGAGGGGAATGATTAGTCCAGGGCATTAAGTGGTATGCAGTATAATCTTCCGGTGGCTAGATGTCTGAAAGCAGTCGTTCTGAATTGCCAATATGCGCTGTGTGTCTGTGAACGTTGAAGGCTAAGATCACCTTTTACTTAATCAATATGCTTTTTTAATCGGGAGTTCATAATGGATTTTACAAGACGCTGGGAAATAGTTGAATTACTTGGCGAGGGTGGCCAGGGAAAGGTGTATACAGCTCGCGAGAAAAAAATACACGATGAAAAACGAAAAACTATTTCGGAGGCTATGAGAGAAATTGCAGGCCATACATCGTACAAAAACAGTAGAGAAATAGCATTCGATCAATTCTGGAAAGCCATCGAAGACATTCGTAGTGAAACATACTCTGATGGTTTGGTTACATTAAAGGTTTTACACGATCCAAGAGACGCGAGAGACCCAAAGCTAGCGGTCGAACGAATCAAACGCGAAATGAAAGCCATGTCGACAATCTCCCATAAAAATCTCTTGCGTATTTGCGATACCGACCCGGATTGCCGTTGGTTCGTAGCCGATTACCACCGAAAGGGAACTTTAGCGAAACGGCATGATTTGTTCAAAGGCGATTTCCCCAGGGCATTGAAGGCATTCCGCGAATTGGTCGCTGGGGTTGCCGCATTACACGATAAAGGAATAGTACATCGAGATATAAAACCGGATAACATCTTCTTGTCAGTAAACGATGAACTCATCCTGGGCGATTTCGGATTGGTGTTTTTTTCGGACGACCAAAAGACCAGAATTTCCGAAACGTTCGAGAATGTCGGTTCGCGGGACTGGATGCCGTCCTGGGCAATGGGAATGAGAATAGAAGACGTCAAACCTTCATTTGATGTTTTCTGCCTCGGAAAAGTTCTTTGGTCGATGGTGTCCGGCAAACAATTTCTTCGTCTTTGGTATTGGAATAAATCGGATTTCGATGTTGAGATAATGTATCCACAAAGCCCGTTCATTTCTTTTGCGAAAGACTTATTTTCCCTATGTATTGTTGAAGAAGAATATGGCTGTATTTCCGATGCCGGCAAGTTATTAAGCGAAGTTGATAGGATACTTGATATCATCAATCATGAAGGTGACAAGCTCGGTGACGATATTGAACGATTTTGCCGCGTGTGTGGTATTGGAAAATATACCCCCTCCTCTGAAACAGTAATCGAAAATTCACCTATTAGGAAGCCCGCCGGAAATCAACTCGTAAAATTATTTCTGTGCAATCACTGCGGGCACATGCAGATGTTTTTGATGTCCCGTGATAAACTGCTACCTGCTTGGTCAAGTGGGCAATGACCTTGGTTCATCTATAGTGCCATCATGCTGTGTCTTCACAACAGGCGATTCTCGGCGTGATTGAAATATCAACAGGAATCTCACATGGATCAGGTTTTGGGGAGCAGGCCAGTGAGACACACCGAAAAACCACCGTTTTCTCGGAGTTCTGCAACTCCCTAAGCCGCCTCGGTCGCCCCCACCTCCGCGTGCAAGCAGTCGCCCCGAACGATTCCACTATCTGCCCTGGTTCATGCAAGAGTCTGGCGAACCCAATCCTTGAATCCTTTGATGGACACGTGCTGAAGCAAGCAGCCAAAGAACTGCTTGTATCGGACGACCACTTGGGATTCTGCGAGATCCTTTACAATGACATGAACGTCCTTCGGATCCTTCGATGCTAGTTGTGCCGTCTTGAGCAGGTGCTTGAACGCGAAGTCAGCCTCTGGCAGTGAGTAGCCGATGAATATCCACCGGCGAGCTGTGCGAAGCTGCGTGAGAGCACGATCCCACGAGGCATGGTACGGAAAGAAGTCAAATGCCTTTGCGTAGCTGAAAGTGGCAACGCGAGCGGTCGTCTTTTGATTTCGGCACACCGGGCATTGGGTGCCTGAGTTTTTGGCTAACTCGGCGGCGACCTTGTCGCCATCGTTCAGGACATTTCTGAAGTCATTGGCCTCTAGAAAAGTCTTGTGAGTGAGCGTAGTCTTGCCGTCACTTTGGCCGCCGAAAAGCGTCGTATGACACGAATCGCAGTAATGCCAGTTGGCAGATCCGTGAAGTTTGATGAGTGGAAACGCGTCTCTCCTCGGTTCGTGGTTATCCAGGAATCGACCACCGATTCCATACGAAAAATCGACTGCCATCCTGAATAGGTGGGCTTCGACAACAGTATCCCAGTTCAGCGAGACGAGTGCCGATTTGCCACATACCAGCTTCTTGAGGAAGGTGGATATCTGGTTGCTCTCGCGAAAATGCAAATCGAGAATTTCAAAGACGCGATGAATGCTGATGCGGCGGAGTGCCCGCAGTCGGGCCGGCGTGTAGCATGGTCCGATGTTGTGGCCGACATTGGCCGCCAGATCAAGCAGCGTGAAATGGTCCTCGAATGAGGGCTTCGCCATTCCATCCTCGTAGCCAAATACGTCGCGCCAGAACTTGCGAAGATTGGCGGTAATGACCCGTCGCGTTTCATTGTCGTTGAGGTTCAGAAACTCCTGACTCAATTTGCTTACTGGCGGAAGACCAGCGGCCACGGAAAAACCGGCACCGAGAACGGCGACGGTATCTGAGAGGTCAGAAAGCCTGTACGATGCGGTCATGTGGGGGCTCTCCTGTTGAGAAAGGAACTGCTGCCGGCACTTATGCACTGAAAGGAATTGTGATCCCGGATAACGCCCTTCACGTTAATGTCGACGGCAATCGCAGTCAAGGCTCACGTCGAAACGCAGTCAGTTCCAGTAAACGTATGGCTGAACTGGGGTGCTCCGACAAACCACCGTTTTCTCGGAGTGACGCAACTCCCTAAGACGTGTCGGTCGCCCCCACCGATGCGCGGAGTGAGCGGGGCTACGTGATGCTCCACAACCCTTGCAGGGTTGAAATGGCATATTATTTGTTCTTTTTCCCTGGGTAGCCGCTGCGCGGCTACCCAGGGCTGGCCTCTACAATCCCTTCGGGATGTTTTTCGGACTACCGAGGTTGCCATCTAAACTGGACGATCTCTCAAGCACGGGCCGATGATCAGGGACGTGGGCAAGGATCGTAAATGATCCTGAGAAAAAAGTGGGTAGACCAGCGATGAACAGCCACCGAGGTGTTTGGGGATGAGATGATCCGCGGCGGCTGTTAGCCTTAGGTTTACCCACATTTTATTGGATAGGAGAGGTGCATTTTTATACGGCCGTTTATGGCCGTTTCCGCTGTAAGCGGTATTAGGCCCGACGTTTACGTCGGGTGGGGAAGCAGGAAAAACTGTTACATCCGCCAACCCGTGCTAAAGAGACAGTCCAGTTTTTAAGTTGTTATTTTCTCGGTAGTTAACATGACATCCATGTTGTTTTCCGGTGGTGGTTTGGCGCGGT
>JAFGPV010000078.1 GCA_016936015.1 Pirellulales bacterium | reverse complement strand
TCCGCCATCGCATGCCACTGAAGACCTTCGTATCGGTCCCAGTCGTCCTTGCTGCTCACCAGAGTGTGCACGAGGTCGAGCCCTCGCCGCTGGCCTGCCTCAACGTTTTCCGCGTGGCCTCCGAAGGCGTCTCTCGTCAGTCCCAACGCCCGCAAGTACTCGTCCGACGGCTCCTGCAACCAGTACGGCTCCCCCACGATCACCCAGCCGTCAGGCTCGGCCATACCGACGAGCGCGTCCAGAGTCTGCGCGTACCCGCCGAAAACCCAGCTCGCCCCAATGCACGAAGCGAGAGCGAGGCTGTGTGGCTTGTCGGGTTTGAACTGAGCGCCATCCATTTGGGTAAAGGTGATTCCCGCCTGGGGTACACGCGCTCCGAGCCTTCGTTCTGCCTCGGCGATGAAAAAGGGCGAGAGGTCTACGCCTACGCCGTGCACTCCGTAGGCCTTCGCCAGACGTATCAGGAATTCGCCCTTCCCGCAGGCAATGTCAACCACGCGTGCGGCTGGCGGAAGCTGCACCAGGTCCACCAAGCGTGAGAGCTTCTCCTCGCTCGTGGGATTGCACACCACGTGCCGACGATGAGTGATGTCGTAGAACTTCCACGTCTCCATGAATCGATCCTTCAGCCGCCTTGTGTATGGGGAGTTTCTGCCGATAACTTGGAGGCGTCAGACATGCGGCCTCACGCGCAGGCAGACGCTTTTCGCAAGTCACATTCTAGCAGGAAGTTAGCGTTCCAGCCAGCCATGCGGCGTTTCACTTTGCCTAAAGTATGCGATGGCCCTGGGCCACCCGGCAATTCAATCCGAAAAAGCTCAACAACAACATTGTCCGAAGATGCATTATAATGAATCGGGAGGTTCAAACAGCGAAACCATGCGATGCTTACGGAGAACGCTGTGGTTAATCATACTGCTCCTGCCGGTCCTCCCGGTGGAGGTCTCGGCCCAGACACCCTCCTTTCGCCGGGAGGGACACCAGTTCAACGTGCAGCGCCCGATAACGGTTCCGGCGAAAAAAGATTACGACGTCGTCGTAGTGGAATTTTATCATCACGGCGAGATTACTCCCGACGGCCGCAACGTGGCCGTCGCCACGGCAAAGGAGTTCGTGCCCACCCGGATCCTGCAGGTCGGCCCGGGCGATTTCTGCCGGCTGGCCTTTGAGACCGTTCAAGGGCAATCGGAATATGCGGTTCTCTACGGCGGGGAACCCCTCAGCCGGCCGCTGCCCGATTGGAAAAACCAGGACGGCCTGCTGTTGGAGACCCGGCATTACAGGAATTGCAATCTCCGTAATTCCCAGGCGGTCCGCAATGCCTTTGAGGCCGCCAAGCCCTACGGCGGCGATTACGTCGATTCGGTGATGCACGCCTGCAATCCGTTCTCGCTCCGGCGCGAACCCTTTCTCAGCCGCTACAGCGGATATCTGAACATTTCCCGGCCGGGAACCTACGGCTTTTTCACTTCCAGCCGCGACGCCAGTTTTCTGCTGATCGACGGCAAGCCGGTCGTTTCCGCCCCGGGCCGCCACCCGCCGCGCTACCGCGCTTTCCGTGGAAGCCGAGGGGACGTGAAACTGGCGCCGGGCCGGCACCAGTTCGAATACTACCACGCGGCGGCAGGTCCCGAGGCCGTCATGTCCGCCGCCTGGGAAATCGATCCAACTGACGTGAAACCCCGAAAGCCGACGCCGCTTCCCCCTGAAGTCTTCCATACCGGCGCCATCGGCCGGCTGCCCGTCGGCCCGCCCCGATTGAGCAAGGGGGCGCTGAGCCCCGATTTCCTGGTCCGCATCGCCGGCGCGGTCCCGCTGCCCGATAATCCCCAACCGCTCGTCGGCGCATCGTTCCGTAGCGTCATACCTTCTGCCCTGGCCGACGGAAAAATCGTCTGGGATTTTGGCGATGGGCAGACCGGCAATCTGCCGGACGTGGACCACGTCTACCTCCGTCCGGGACTCTACACCGTGAAGTTGACCGTTCGCCGTGCCGGACGGAACTACGAAATGACCAACCGTGTTGAGGTCGATCGCCCTTATACAACTTACCAGGACAAGCAACCCGCACTCGACGAATACCTGCAAATCGTCGAGAACTATAATCCCCGAACCCTCGACGCGTCCTCGCTGTTGCAGTTGGTTTTCGTATATGAGGCCAAGGCCTTGGCGCTGCAACATCAAACCGACAATGTCCGGGACCGCGTCCAGGACGATCCCAATCGGAAACCGGGGACTGTCCCCCTCCGGGACAACTCGGAAGGCGATTCCCGCGGCTCGCTCCTCACCCGAGGCGTCCAGTATTATTGGGAAAAGGCCGTGGAGACCGGTAAAACGGCCTTCACGACCGATTCCGCCGCCAAGGAGGAGAGGGACCTGCTCCGGCTCGCGGAGTATGTCGGCCCGCTGGCCCGACTGAAACTCGGCGATTCTGAGTCGGCCTTGGCCATTTGGAAGGGGGCTGACACAAAGATTCAAGAGTCGCAGCGGAAAGCGGAATGCCAAATCCACGCCGCCGACGTGTTGATCAACGACTTTGCTCGAGCCGGGGAGGCCAAGCCGCTGCTCGACGCGGCTTCCGCGGCACTAGGAGGCGGCAGGACGGGAAAAGTCGCCTCGGCCCTGCACCGCGTCCGGGGCGACTACTTCGCGGCCACCGGCGACGGCCCGGCGGCCCAAAAATCCTATGCCGCTGCGGAGCAGGCCCTCGGGCCGACGCGCAACTTCATCGAGCGGACCGCCCGGCAGGGCGCCCACAGCCGCTCGACCGAAGAGTTCCTCCGCGGAAAGCAGTTCGACCGTGCCGCCGAGGAGATCCATTCCTGGCTGGAGGAATTCCCCGGCGCAAGAATGGATGGCTACCTGACGCTGCAATACGCCAAATACTGGGCTGGCCGCCAGAAGTACGACGCTGCCGTCGCCCAGGCTGAACAACTGCAAACCGTCAATCCCAACTCCCCCTACGCCGACCGGATCCTCCTGTTGGCCGCCGACTGCGAGATGCGCCGCGGCCGCAAGGACCGCGCCCTAGCCACGCTCCACGCCCTCCTCCAAAACCACCCCGGCAGCCCGTTGGTCCCACAGGTTAAAGAGAATCTCAAAATCCTGGAAAACCAGGCGGAGAAGTAAGCCCGTACACAAGAGATCCTTCTGCTTGGATTAACATATTAAGGAAATGCCAATATGCGGTTTGCATTTTTTCTTCTTTAAGCATTCACCACATCCTCGGGGATCAAAGTTCCTTGGCCTTCCAATAGCTTATTCCTGCGGCGTCGAGGCGTTTGAGGTGCCGGCGCGCCCGGGCGGCGAACTCGGTGAAGTTTCGTTGATCTGGGGCCGTCCAGACGACTTCACTGAACGCGAGAAGCCGCGGGAAAATGCGGATAGAGAGCTTTTCTTGAGGCTGCTTGGTAGTCCAGAGCGGCGCCGTACTGCCCAGGACGAGGCGGGCTTGCTCCGGCGTGACGTCCGCCGGAACGGGATCAAAAGCATACACTTTCGGCAGGGACAAAACGCCGAGCATTCCGTCTCCCTTCGCGTTGCCATAATCCAAATAGGTGTTCTTGTGGAAGGAATTGACGGTTTGGCAACCGGCCAGAATGGCGGGTTTCGATTCGCCGCGCCAACCGTGGACGATCTGACCTTTCGGCGGAAGGGCCAGTTGCATCCGCTCACCCCAGGCCATACTTGTCCGCCCCTGCCGATGGACCCATTGGGCCATCCGCTCCATCCACCATTTCTGGAGCATCGCCGGATCGCTGTAGCCCAGTTCTTTCATCTTCGCCCGACAGGCAGGATTTTCCAGCCAGTTGTTTGTTTTGGCCTCGTCGCCGCCGAGGTGAATGACCTGCGAAGGGAACAATTCCATGACGACCTTTAATACATCCCGGTAAAACGCCTGGCTTTCCGGGATGCCGATATTAATCTCGGCGCAACGATACTTATGCAGGCGGAGGCCCGGCTCGCGCCGGCCGGGATCGTCGATGGGACTGAGTTTTGGATAGTTGACCACGACACAATGGCTGTGGCCGGGCATGTCAATTTCGGGAACCACCGTGATGTGGCGGCTTTCCGCATAAGCGACAATCTGGCGGACGTCTTCGTGTGAATAATATCCTTCCTCCTCCCACACCACGCCTTTCTGAAAAGGCTTAACCAGTTCTGGATATTTAGGTATCCAAAGACGCCAGCCTTCATTGTCGGTTAGATGCCAGTGGAGAACGTTGATTTTATAGGCCGCCAACTGGTCGATCAGGCCGAAAATCCATTCCTTCGTTTGGAACCGGCGCGCACTGTCGAGCATGAATCCCCGCCACGGAAATCGGGGCACGTCCTTGATCCGGGCGCAACGGACCGGCCATTCCGTCCGAGCAACGGGCTGCCGGCTTGCGATTTCCGGGGGGAGCAACTGCCGCAACGTCTGGACGGCGTAGAACAGCCCCGGGGCGTAACGGGCGCGGATTTCAATGCGATCCGGCGCCACGTCAAGAATGTACCCTTCCTTTCCCAAATCATTGGGCGCGTTCTTGACGCTTAATATAATTCCTTGCCGGGGTGATGGTATCTCCCGGAGGGATTCTATCGAGAGACGGTATCCCGTGGCAGGCGCCAGCGTCTCGGCAAGATACTTGGCCGTCTCGGCAACGTCCTTTGCGTCTCCCTGGACGTAAATCCTGGTGGTTGCGCGCAGGGGAAAAGTTCCGTCGCGCAATTCCACACTTAAAGGCTTAGGAATGACCGCTATGGCGGCCAGGAGGATGCCTCCCGTCAACCAGGCCGCCAGGAAAGACAATACTCGAAACGGTGGAAAACAGTGCAAACCCTTGATTAACCGGCAGAGAGCAATTTGCATCGTTGGACGAATCGAGAACGGGATAGTCATCAAGTTTTAATCCTCCTGAACATCTGAACGGTCCATCGTCCTTTTGGAAGGTCAAACAGAATGATCAATATTAGCCTACACTCTTTCGGATAGAGTAGTCAACGGTCTTAAAAGATCAGGAGGAGGCTGATATCGAAACAGGCAAGCAGTCATTTCAAGCACTTTTCAGTGCTGAATGTGCACGAGGCTATTCCTCCGCATTGCTTGATGAATATAATGGAAATGTGAATAGGTTTATTGCCGTTTTCCGGCGGTTTACAGTGTGGTCCCCATGACTCCTATTCCCCTCAGAATGATTTCTCGATGGAGGCCTCCCGTGCGATCAATGTTGTTTTTCACCCTCATCCTTGCACCGCCTTTGCTTCTCCCGGGTTCGACATTGACCGTGGAACTTCAAAACGGCGAGGGAGTGACTGCGGTCGGGGCGTTGCGGCGTTGGGATGAGGACGGCAATCATCGGAAGCTACCGGATCCAAAGGCCAAAATCGACGGTCCCTACCTCGATGCGAAGGCCAAAAAAATCGGCGAAAACCGCTGGGAATTCAAAGACCTGCCGGCGGGGACCTATGACCTGGTCCTGTTGGCGAAAAACCGGGTGAGGATCGAAGGTTTTCAGTACGTGCCGGTCCGAGAGTTTGATCCGTTCTTCCCGCAGGATGCCAAGACCGGCGCCGACACGCGCAAGTTCCTCCTTGAGGACATCCGGAAATCGCCGCACTACGAGAACAAGGTCGTTCCCTTGTACCTGGGCGGCACTGACAAGGCCGTCCGCGTGCTGGTGATGCTGCTGCGGGACAAGCCGACCAGTTACGAGCACGATTTT
This sequence comes from Pirellulales bacterium, assembly GCA_016936015.1. Classification (GTDB taxonomy): domain Bacteria; phylum Planctomycetota; class Planctomycetia; order Pirellulales; family Thermoguttaceae; genus JAFGPV01. The sequence goes on along the minus strand of JAFGPV010000078.1, from coordinate 129,249 downwards.
CCCGGCGCAGCCACCTTGCGGCACGAAATCTGGCAGTATTCGTCGAACTACGGCGCCTGGCGGAAGGAAAAACGCACCAAGGTCCTCGACCGCGTCCTGCTCCACCGCGACGAGCTCCGCCGGTGGACCTGGCTCTGGGACCCGAAGCTCGGCGGAATTAAGATAAAGAGCCATCCGGTGACGATCAAGTATGAGATACCAAAATCCTTTAAGGAATCGAAGTTAAAAGGATTATTTCCGTATTGAAACACGTAGGTTATGTTTCAGCATAACAAGAGCGCCTGTTCATTATACTGAAGCAGAACCTACAAACGGTTCAGAATGACAACGCACGCCCATTATACGACCGAAGATTTCGCCCACAGCCCGCTGATGTTCTATTACGAGGTGACCCAGGCCTGCGACTTGGTGTGCAAGCACTGTCGGGCGTCGGCACAGGCGGAGGCAGATCCGGGGGAACTCTTGCCGGAGCAATCCCGATTGCTGCTGGAACAGATTGCGACGTTCCCCCGGCGGCCGATGGTGGTGCTGACCGGCGGCGATCCGCTAAAGCGCCGCGATCTGTTCGACTTGGTCCGCCACGCGGTCGGCGTGGGTTTGGAAGCGGCGCTGACGCCTTCGGCCACGTCGCTGGCCACGCGCAAGGCGTTCGAGCGGGCACACGAAGCCGGCGTGCGCCGCCTGGGCATCAGCCTCGACGGCGCCGAGTCGGCCGTCCACGACGCCTTCCGCGGCTGGGAGGGGAGTTTTACCCGGACTCTGGAAATGCTGCGCTATGCCCGGGAACTGGATTTTGCCGTTCAAGTCAACACCACCGTCACCCGGCGGAACGTGCACCAAATCGACGCCCTGGCCGAACTGCTGGCCGATCAGGCGATCGCCATGTGGTCGGTGTTTTTTCTCGTGCCGGTGGGCCGGGGGGTGGAAGAACAGCGGATTTCACCCGACGAATACGAGCAGGTCTTTGCCCGGCTGTGGCATCATGCAAATCATCAGCCGTACGCCGTGAAAACCACCGAGGCCCCGCATTACCGGCGGTTCGTGCTCCAGCACGGCGGCGACCCATTGGCCGGCCCTCTTTCTTCCCCCGGGCGTCGTGCCCCACTGGGCGTGGGCGACGGCAAGGGGGTAATGTTCGTCAATCATCTCGGCGAGATCTATCCCGCCGGATTCCTGCCTCTGCGATGCGGGTGGTTTCCTCAGGACTCCGTGGTCGAGATCTATCAGCGTCATCCGGTCTTTCTGGCATTGCGCGATCCCGACCGTTTCAAGGACCGCTGCGGCGTCTGCGAATACCGCCACGTCTGCGGGGGCAGCCGCGCCCGGGCGTACGCCGTCACCGGCGATTACCTGGAGACCGAGCCGGATTGCGTCTACGTGCCGAAACAGATGCGAAGGAAGACCGACTTCCCGTAGAAGGCGCACTTTCCTCGCCGTTTCCGAGATTTTGTCGTGAAGCCGTTTTAATCCACCGGCGCGTGGACTGCGGCGCCGACGCATTCCCCATGCAGAGGAGCAAGCTCCCGGCGGCGGATGGTCATTTGCGGCGGGGCGGAGAAACCGAGTTTCACCACGTTGCGGTTGATGGAAAGCACCTTGACTTCAATCTCCTTGCCGATATTGACCGTTTCACCGTTTTTGCGCGTCAGCACGAGCATGGTTCCTCTCCTTTTCGTTCAACTCAAGGACCTCTAGCTGGTTTTTCAACTCGGCAACCTCCTTGAGATCGCCCGTAAAGGTCTGGGCCAATTGTTTCAAGTGATAGCTCGACACCCGACCTCGGAGGGTGAGCACCCCTTCGCGAAAACTGCAAAAAACGTTTCGCAGTTCCAAGTAAGCGGAGTTTCGCAGGAGGGCTTCCGCCCGCTCGGCAACATCCCAACGTCGAACCATCAAGGCCCGGCTTCCGGTCCCGAAAGCGGTTTTTTCCGCGTCTAGCAACGGCATGGCAGCTCTCCTTTCTGCAGGGCCGATAGGCTTCTCTGCTCGATAAACGCAAATCATTCTAGAGCGGGAGCCTGGGGCGACAAATCAGGTTTATTACTACCACGGCATAGGAAAAACCCTGATTCTTTGCAAGAAGGTGATGAGACAAAATAAGGGAACAATGCATAAAGGGATGTGAACAATCCATCCGCTGAGAGGAAGGAGTTGTTTTTTATTGGGGGATTCAGGACTTTTCTCTCGTTAAAGCAACCACACACAGACTCAATCCATGACCACCACTGGGATTCAAATCGTCGGCGACGTCCCCTGGGGAACCCACTTCTGCCAACTCTACCAAACCAAGCAGGATTTAATCGACATTCTTGTCCCTTATTTCCGCGAAGGTTTGCGGCGGAATGAATTCTGCTTATGGATCACCTCCTCACCGTTGCAGGTCGCCGAGGCCCGGAAGGCCTTACACCGGGCGGTGCCCGACTTGGACGGTTTTCTTCAGCGGGGACAGATTGAAATTCTCGATTACCGCCGATGGTACGTCACCCCGGAAAAGTTCGACGCCGATCGGGTCTTGCAAGGCTGGATCGAAAAAGAAAGGTTCGCGCGGCAGCAGGGATACGCGGGGCTGAGACTGACCGGCAATATTTTTTGGCTGGAGGAATCCGACTGGCAGGTTTTTTCCAATTACGAAGCCGCGATGAACGAAGCAATCGGCCGCTATCGGGTACTCGCCGTCTGTTCCTATTGTCTGAAAAAATGCAGGACTTTCCGATTAATCGACGCCGTCAACAATCACCAGTTTACGATCATCAAGCAGGACGGCGCATGGAAGCTCTTCAAGAGCCGGCAGGCCGAGGAAGCGCTCCGCCGGGCCGGCCAACTGCAAATCTTGACTTCCGAACTGACCATGTCCGAACAGCGCCAAAGGCGCCGTCTCTCGCAGCATCTCCACGACCACCTGCAACAACTGCTCTACGCCGCCCGGCTGAGCGTGACGGCCCTCCACCGCCGCGTTCAGGAGGAACTGCAACCGACGTTTCACGATCTCGATTTGCTGCTCGGACAGTGCATTGACGAGTGCCGCTGGCTGACCGTCGAGCTAAGTCCCGCGATTCTCTACGACGCCGGGCTGGCAGCCGCCCTGGAATGGCTCGCCCGGCAGATGCTGCAAAACTACGGTTTGACCGTGGAGGTGCAGACCGACGGAGAAGTGGAATCGGAATCCGAAGACGTCAAGGTACTGTTGTTCTCTGCGGTTCGTGAATTGCTCTTGAACGTCGTCAAGCACGCCCGGACGAAGACTGCCCGCATTGAATTATACGAGATGCCCGGCCGCCAAATCGGCATCGAAGTCGCCGACGACGGCATAGGCATTCCAGGCATGAACGGTCACGGAGCCGTATTGCCGGGCGCCGGCTTCGGGTTATTCAGCATTCGGGAGCGACTAGAACTGATGGGGGGCCGGCTGGAGATCCAGACGACGGCCGGGAAGGGGACCCGGGTAAAGATCTCTTTTCCCTCCCGGCAGCCGCCTTCTACCGCATCCAATTGCCCGTCCCCTACGCCCTCTCCGGCTGCCGATCCCGGCCCTGCTCCCGCTAACCACGAATCTCCCCGCCCGGTCGCCAAGATCCGGATCCTCATCGCTGACGATCACGCCGTGTTTCGCAAGGGACTTCTGGACTTGCTCCGTCAGGAGCCGGACCTGGAGGTGGTGGGCGAGGCCGCCGACGGCGAAGCGGCCGTCGAGCAGGCCCGGCGCCACCATCCGGACCTGGTGTTGATGGACGTCGCCATGCCCAGGGCCGACGGCATGGAAGCCACCCGGCGGATCACCGCCGAGTTGCCGGGCGTGCGGATCATTGGACTTTCCGCCCACCGGGAAGAAGACATCGCCCAGGCCCTCTATAAAGCGGGAGCGGTTTCCTATCTTTCCAAGGACGAACCGGTCGAATTGCTGATTGCAGCCATCCGGAGCACGGCCGCCCGCCCCGCCGCCGATGATTGAGCCTCCGGCGGGCTTTCTTGCTGGAACGCTTTAAAATTGCGGTTACGGAGAAATCGCTGCCGCACTTTGCTCCCGATACGCCGTTCCGGGGACGTGGTTCGTCTATGATTTATTCTCCGGGAGATGAGCAAACGGAGACATTTCCGCAATTGACAAATCTTAGTCTTTCTGGCAGGATGAAGTAGGAGGCAGTTTATCGCCATGAGTACCCTTGGTTCCTCTCCGACCGTGCCAAAAAAACACAGAGTGCTGATCGTCGATGATCATCCCATTGTTCGTCGGGGCCTGACGGAGTTGATCTCTCAGGAGCCTGATTTGGAGGTCTGCGGTGAAGCCGCCGACACCGCCGAAGCCCTGGCGCTGCTGGAGACGGTCTACCCCGATGCGGCGATCATCGATATCTCGCTGAAAAGCGGCCACGGCCTGGAACTCATCGCCCAGATCAAGGCAAAAAACGAAAACATCCGGATGCTGGTTTCCTCGATGCACGACGAATTGCTCTTCGCCGAACGCGCGCTCCGCGCCGGCGCCTTGGGCTATCTCCCCAAGCAGGAACCCATCGAAAAGCTGATCGAGGCCCTCCGCCAGGTCCTCCGGGGTGAAATCTACCTTTCCCCGCGTATGGCCAACCGCATGATGCACGTGCTGATCGGCCAATCCGTCGACGGCGATCCCATCAAATCGCTCTCCAACCGGGAATTGGAAGTCTTCGAGATGATCGGCCAGGGGATGACCACCCAGAACATCGCCCGGAAACTCGAACTCTCCGCCAAAACCATCGAAACCCACCGGGAAAAAATCAAGAGCAAGCTGAACCTCAAAAACAGCGCCGAGTTGAACCGCCGCGCCGTCCAATGGGTGCTAGAGAATTCGTGAAAAGGTTCAGGGCATCTTCCTGTGATGCGGAAGTGAATCGGTTTTCAGGGTGATGATCGACGACGGGAAGCGGCAGGACGCCGTTTCTTCTTTATAGCCAGGAGCACATGAAGCCGCCGTCCACGTCGACGGCGGCGCCGGTGACGAAGCTGCCGGCCTTGGGGGAGACCAGTAGCAACAACGCGCCGATCAACTCCTCCGGCTCGCCGAAACGCTTCATTGGCGTGTGCCGCATAATGCTGTCGGTCCGCTCGGGGCTGAGCAGCTTGCGGTTCTGTTCGGCGGGGAAAAAGCCGGGGCAGATGACGTTGACCCGCACGCCCTTCAGTGCGAAGTCCTGGGCGATGTTTCGGGAAAGGTTCAGCACTCCGGCCTTCGACGCCCCGTAGGCGAACACCCGGGAAAGGGGCAGGTGCGAGGTGACGCTGCCGATATTGACGATCGATCCGCCGCCTTGCTCGATCATGTGCCGGCCGAAGATCTGGCAGGAGAGAAAGATCGACTTCAAGTTGACCGCCAGGATCCGGTCCCAATCGGCCTCGGAGGCGTCGAGAAAATCGTTGCCGGCGTTGATCCCCGCCGCGTTGACGAGGATGTTCACCCGGCGCGACTCGGCGACGGCGTCTTTCAACAGTAGTTCCAATGAATTCCGGGAGGTGACATCGACCAGGCAGTAACCGACTTGCCCGCCGTGCTGCTTGAGGGTCTCGACACGGGCCTGGCAGCCCGCCTCGGTCAGGTCAGCCACGATCACTCGGGCGCCGGCCTGCAACAGCCCTGCGCACATCGCGCCGCCCAAAACGCCCGCGCCGCCGATCACCACCGCCGTCTGGCCGGTCAGTCCGAATTGTTGTTCGAGGTAGGATGAAGGAGTCATGGTAGGATCCAGGGTTCGGGGTTCAGGGGTTAGTTTTTTCCAACCGCAACCATTCTCAACCAGCGAGCCGGCCCGTCCTCGGGCCCGGCCGTCCGGCGATCCGGCGGCCGACGAGACAGGCAAGAATGCCTGTCCTCCTCGTTATGCTTTCGGCGTCTTTCGCATCCGGAGCCAGTCGCTGTGAAAGATGCCAGGCTTGTCAATCCGATTGTACGTGTGGGCGCCGAAGTAATCGCGCTGTGCCTGGAGCAGGTTGGCCGGTAGGCGCTCGGAGCGATAGCCGTCGTAATAGGCCAAGGCGGCGGAAAAGGCCGGCGTGGGAATCCCCAATTCGACGGCCGTTTTGACCACGTTCCGCCAGGCGGGCTGCGCCTTTTCGACCGCCTGCTGAAAATACGGCGCCAGTAACAGGTTCTCCAGGTTCGGATCGGCATCGAAGGCTTCTTTGATTCGCTCCAGGAACACGGCCCGGATGATGCAGCCGCCGCGCCACAGGAGCGCGATCGGCCCGAACCGCAACGGCCAGTCATGCTCACGGGCGGCCGCCTGCATCTGCACGTAGCCCTGGGCGTAACTGCAAATCTTCGAGGCGTACAAGGCCTGCCGAATCTGTTCGATGAAGACCTTTTTCTCGCCGGCGTACCGGCCGCTTGGTCCCTTAAGGACCTTACTAGCCCGAACCCGAGCGTCTTTCATTGCCGAAAGACACCGGGCGTACACCGCCTCGGTCACCAGCGTGCTGGGCACGCCCAGGTCGAGGGCCAACTGGCTCATCCACTTGCCGGTTCCCTTGGCCCCGGCCGTGTCCAAAATCATGTCCACCAGTTCGTTGCCGGTTTCCGGATCCTTGACGCTGAAAATATCCCGGGTGATCTCGATCAGGTAGCTGTTCAACTCGCCTTCGTACCACTGCTGAAAGACGTCGTACAACTCGGCGTTGGTCAGCCCCAGGGCGTTTTTCAGCATCCAGTAGGCCTCGCAGATGAGCTGCATGTCGCCGTATTCGATGCCGTTGTGGACCATTTTCACGTAGTGTCCGGCGCCGCGGGGGCCGACCCAATCGCAGCAGGGAATGTCGCCCTTGGGCCCCACCTTGGCGGCAATAGCCTGGAAGATCGGCTTGACCAGCGGCCAGGCCGCTTCGCTTCCGCCGGGCATCATGCTGGGTCCTTTCAGCGCGCCCTCCTCGCCGCCGGAGACGCCCGTGCCGATGTACAGCAGGCCCTTCGATTCGACGTATTTGGTGCGGCGCTCCGTCTCGGAGAACAGTGTGTTGCCGCCGTCGATGATCACGTCGCCTGGGGAGAGCAGCGCCAGCAGTTTCTCGATGAACTCGTCCACGGCCGGGCCGGCCTTGACCATCAACATCACTTTCCGCGGCGGCTTGATCGATTGGACCAACTCATCGAGCGCGTGGCAGCCGAGAAAGTTCTTTCCTTTTGCCTGATCGGCCAGGAAGTCGTCCACCTTGCTGACGGTGCGGTTAAATACCGCCACGCGATAGCCGCGGCTCTCGACGTTCAACGCCAAATTCTCGCCCATGACGGCAAGACCAATCAATCCGAAGTCACAATTGGGTGTAGTCATTTAGGTTTCAGAATACGGGGTTCAAGTAAAAAACGTTCTTCAGGAAACAGCAAGCCGGGCCATCCTCGGCCCCGGCAAAATATCATCCCAGGAAGCGGCAAAAAACCGCTTCTATTTTTCATCCATTACCAGCCAGGGGGGGCGATGGGGGAGATAACGGTCGAATTCCGCCAGGAGTTGTTCCTGATACTCGCCGTCGAAACTCCCGCTTAAAAAATGGTCGATGCCCTCTTCATACAATCGTTTCCAACTGGCCTCTTCAGCGCCGGGATTGACAGGGAAGAACAGGGCTTGGTTGGCCTTCGCCGCCCGGTAATCGCCAAGGGCGTCGCCGACCATCAGGGTGTGGCCGGCCGGATACGCAGCGGCCGTCTGCAAGTGCTCCTTCTTCGTGCCCACCTCTTGACCACAGATCGCAATCACGTATCGAGTCAAATTGTGCTCTTCCCATTCGCGTTCCAGGGCTTCCTGCGGCGTGGCCGAGACCACAAGAATATCGGCTCGGCTACTCATTTTTTGCAGGCTTTCCCGCAGGAACGGGAAGGGAGGCACGTGGCGGACCATTTCCTCGATGGCCTTGTTGACCGCCTTCGACCAATCGAGAATCAACTTCAAATCCGCGTCACCCGTCTCCTGCACGACCTTCTCCAGAGCCGGATTGCCCAGCTTGGTCTCCCCCTTGACCCAATCCCGCAACGACTGGGGAATCGTAATCCGAACGCCCCGAGCCTTCACCTCCGGCCGTTTTTGCAGCCATTCCAGGGTTTCGATAAGTGCCGGAAAGCGGTTGATCCCGCGGCTTTTGGAGTACAAATTAACGAACTCCGCCGCCTCCCGGGCATACTTGCTGACGCCCTGCAACTCCATGAAATTGACGATGTTGGGGATGAAACATTCCTTATGTTTCAATTCCATCGTGTCGAAGGCGCAACCGTCGGAGTCAATGCCAACCAAGTAGTCGTGCTTGGGTGCTATGAGCATTCTCCCCCCTAATGGTAAATTTGAAAATATAATACATTGATTTTAACGCTCGAAAGTGGGATTCTCAATGAGGGGAGAAAAAATTACAAAAGCCTTCGATTCCTCATTTTTCCCCGGCGTTTCACGATTCCAGTTTGTGTTGAATCCATTCGTTCGAGTTAGGTAGTACTCCTCCCGTTGGTAGAATCCCGGGAATCAACAGTTCCCAAAAAATCCTGAAAATGGATAAGGTTCACAGGGCTTGCCAGCCGACTTTTTGAGTGATAGATTCTCCTTTTGCTCCCAGGAGGGCAGGCCTCTGTGCCTGTTTTTTGGCGAGCGGATAGCAGGAAGCCAGATAGCGCTTCACGATTTTGCGGCGCCGTAGCCAAGTGGCTAAGGCAGCGGATTGCAAATCCGCCATTCGTGGGTTCGACTCCCACCGGCGCCTCTTATAACTTCATAAAAATCCCGATAATGGATACTCCTTATCGGGATTTTTTATTTTTTTCACGGCACAACTCATTGTTAAATAATGATTTATGTCATTGACGACTAATTTTTTTGTATTGTAGAATTTCCCCCCAAAATTCTGCTGGGGTACTCCCCCGGGGGTTTTTTTTTGCTATGATTATTTGGGAGTAGTTGGACTTAGTTACCGAGGGGGGACGTTTTATTCCTTCGGTCGATCAGTTATCGTTATCACCATTAACCAAATAAATCCAAATCTTTTTCTCCATTCAACAGTCTGGAGTATCGTATGACCAACAAAATCCGCTTACTGATCGCCGACGACCACGAAGTGGTTTGCAGCGGCTTGAAAACCATGGTTGCCGGGACCGACATCAAGGTCGTGGGCGAGGTTGCCACGGGAACTGCGGCCGTGAAGTTTGCCCTGGAAAACGAAGTGGACGTGGTCCTGATGGACATCCGCATGCCTGACGGCGACGGACTGACGGCGCTGGGGCGCATCAAGTTGGACAAGCCCGATCTGCCGGTGCTGATGCTTTCGACTTTCGACAATCCGACTTACGTAGCCCGGGCCGTGGCCTTGGGCGCGTGCGGATACGTGCTGAAGGGGTGTTCCCGCGACGATTTACTGAATTCGATCCGTTCGGCGGCCTCCGGCGAAAGCGCCTGGACCCGGGACGAGCTTCGCCGCGTAACCGGCGCGTTAGCCACCCCGCGGCTGACGGCGGACGTGGAAGTGCCGCTGACCCAGCGTGAAAGCGAAGTTCTCCGCCAATTGGCCTATGGTTTGACGAACAAGGAGATCGCGCAGGCGCTGCACATCAGCTACGAAACCGTCAAGGAGCACGTCCAGCATATTCTGCGGAAGATCGGCGTCTCCGACCGTACGCAGGCCGCCGTCTGGGCGGTACGTAAGGAATTGGTCTGACGTCGTCCGGCATTCAGACGTTCGGAAAAAGAAAGCCCCTCCGCGGTTGCGTTAAAAACCATCCACAGCCGGGGGCTTGGTCTCTTTACCATTTGTCCATCCGGCAGAGCAAAAAAGGGAACATTCTTCTTGGAGAGCGCGTATAATGAGGGTAAGCGGTTTCGGAAAGTGGAACAGGGCGCGTTCCACCCCCGCCGCCGCGGGGCGTTTACCAAGAGGAAATGTTTTTGTCCCAGGATCAAACGCCCCAAGCGTTCCTTGGATGAAATCCGCTCAATCTGCAATGGGATGAACCGTCTCGTTTTCACCATTTTTATCGTTGGGGTCCTCGCGGCGAGCGCACCTCGGCTGGCCGCGGCGGTGGCGGTGTTGGAAAACCGGACCGACGCAAAAGTCGATTTCCGGCTGCTGAGCAACGAGCATCACCCACAGGCCGGGACACTGGTGCCGACGGAAGTGCGGGCGGTTCCCATAACCGGCCCGCTGGGAATCGAATTTCTTCAGGGAAAAACGACGCGCCGCTATCGGTTGGAGCCGAACGCGATTCAGTGTTTTATCAACACGGAAGGATACTTGGAATTGCGTTCCAAAAAGCTGGTACTGGCGCCCGGGGAGGACCGATTGCCGCTGCCCCAGCCGCGGATCATCGACCGCACTCCCATGAAAATAACCGTCAAGCTCCTGGCCGACGACGATCAACCGATGGTGCGGGCGGTTTGGGAAAAAGAGTTCCGCGAGCGGATCGCCGAGGCGTCGAAGATTTTTGAGGCCTGCTGCGGCGTGGATCTGGAGGTCGTGGCCGTGGACACGTGGGTCTCCGACAACGCCCTCACCGATTTCGGCCGGACGCTGCGGGAGTTCGAGCAGCAGGTCGATCCCGCCCCCGCCCGGCTGGCCATCGGATTTACCAGCCAATACAAGAAGCCCGAGGGAAAAGTGCACCTGGGAGGGACCCGGGGACCGTTATACCCGTATATCCTCATTCGTGAGTGGTCGCAACACGTGTCGAAAAGCGAACGGCTCGAAGTGTTGGTGCACGAACTGGGGCATTTTCTTGCGGCCACCCACAGCGTGGATAAAAATTCGGTGATGCGTTCCCGGCTGGGCGATCACCGCTCGCGTTCAGCACAGTTCTTGATCCAATTCGATCCGCTGAGCGTCTTGGCAATGAACGTCTTCGTCGACGAGCTACGGGCGGGTTCCTTCCACGGCTTGCAGCGGCTGCCGATGGATGCCCGGCGCCAGCTCCAACAGGTCTACCTGACCGCCGAGAAGGAAATCGTCGTCGATCCCGCTAGTCCGCGTTACCGGGCGATGCTTGCCGTGCCCAGTTTTCTCCCCCCGCCGAAAACGTTGACGTTCCTCGAGGGGACGAGACAGGTGCTGCAAGCGATCCGAGAAACGGCGGAAAAAAACCGGCAGGCCGAGAAGCCGCTACGGGGTGACGCCTTGACCGACGCTTTCGTCCGCCGGGCCGCCGCAACGGCGCAAAATTATCCCTCCGCCTGGGATACCAAAGCCTTTTTGCTCGGCGTGGGCATCGGGCTTTCCGATCTCCCCTGGGGTTCAGGCGTAGCCGGCCTGGAGAAAATTTCCAGAAAGCTGGAAACTCCCGAGAACCGCCGGGCCCGGTTGGCCGTCCTTGGCAATCCCACCCTCCGCGGACGGCGCGACCTCGTGCAGCATTTTTTCCTCTCGGCGGCAATCTGCAGCCAACTCAGCCCGGAGATCGCCGAGCAGCTCGGAACGGCCAAGGAGTGCTCCGACGCCCTGGGGAAGAGCGGATTCAGCTTCGCCGATTATTCCGCGGACCTGGCCGGCATCGCCTTTGCGAAAAAGTTGGAACAGAATTTTCTGATCTTAAAAAACGTGGCCGACTCGTTCCAGGGAGATGAGTTCTTTCCCGCCTATGAGCATCTCCCCGAAGGCCTGTCTTGGGCCGACTTTCTGAAGGACTACGGCTCCGTCAACGATCCGCGTTTCCGGAAACGACGGAAAGAACTCCTCGACAAAATCGAGTCTCTTCCCGGCTACAAAAACGCCTATATCTTCTGAGGCGGATCCTGCGCCGATCAATACATGCCGTTATGGAATCTTGGCGGTTGGGCAAGATACCACGGCTGCCCGACGGCCTGCCAACGATAGGGATAGGCGGGATTGTTCGACGCCCAACCCGGCGATTGATCCCAGTTATAGACGTCCGCCGACCAGCGCGGCCGGGAGTTGGAAATACCGAACCACCGCATGGCCGCTAACCGTCGCTGACGCTGGTTGGCCACGAATTCCTCCCTCGCCCTGAGAGCCAACTTTGGATTCAGATATTGCCGCATCTGTTGTTCATATAGCCACATCTCTGGCGTGACCTTCAACTCGCCCGGTGAAAAGGACGGCGTCGGGCTGGACTGGCCGGCGGGACGTTGAGCCCAAACCGATTGCGAAAGAAGCGGAAAACAGACAACCAGTAAAAAAGACAGGCGAATCATGAAACATACCCTCCCAAAATATTATCCCACATTCGAGGCTTCCGAAGGATATAGTCCTCTTTCAGGGAATTCGGTTTTCAACGGCCGGAGGGTTTAAACCGATTTTGCGAATTCGGAGGAGAAGATCCCCGCTGCCGATAGCGTCATCTCGGTGGTGGGAGCGGCCTCCTCCGCAACCAAGGCCAGGGAAGACCGTGAGGATCTGAAAAAGCTGCGGAAGTTTTGCGTACTACCCTGGATGACGAGCACGTAGAGCCGGCCGTCTTCGTGCCAGACGTCGGCGGCGCATCCGCCGGTGGTATAAGGGGATAGGGACGGTATGGAAGGGATTCCGTCGATGGAAGGCGAAACCACGTACAAAGTTGCCCGGATTCCGCCGCGCGAGGGGAAATCATAAGCAACGCCCTCCCGGCCCAGGAAGTCCGAGATTTTTCGCCAACGGATGCCCCGTTGGAGGGTTACGACCGGGCTGAAGACGTACTTTTCGGGAGGCGGTTCTTCTTCCAGCAGTTTCCCCGGTCCGGCCTCGTCGTGTTCAAAAAAACGGATTGCCGCGAAGCAGGCGTCCTCCGGCGTGTAAGTTTCCGTTTTCGGCAATCCGAAATAGAGCGCCAGCAACACCGTAACGGCCGAGGCGAGCAGTCCGCCAGCGGCCACGAACCACCGCCGGGAAACTGCACGGCGGCGCGGAGAACTATCCCTCGGCGAGTGCGCCGGCAAGGCCGTAGTGCCCCATCGGAGGATGGAAGGGACAACGTCCGATTTTGTTTCCGCTTCCGGGCAAACGTCCCCTGGCGGATACGACGATGCGTCGACGGCCAGCCGGGAGTGGATCCGTTCCGCCAGGCCCGGCGGAACCGGCACGTCGCGGAAAAGTTCCGCAAGCCGGGCGTCAAAACCGAGGATCCGATCGTAACGTTCGCGGAGATCGGGATGCGAAGACATTTCGCGGACCAAGCGGTCGAGCGCAGGGTCCGGCATATCGTCGCGGTCGGGGCGACAGACCTCCAGCGCCTCCCAAAGATTTTCGTCGGCGGGTGGTCGAGTCATGCCGTGTTGCTCCCACTCTGCCGCAATGGACGAGTCCGCAGGTTACACTGTAATTTTCCGCTTTCGGGGGATCCCGTCGAGCAGTTTCGATCGCAAGACGGCCTTCGCCCGGGCCAGCCGGCTCATGACCGTGCCCAGGGGCAACTCCAGCCTCTCCGCGATCTCCCGATAAGACAACTCCTCGAAATAAAACATGACGAGCATCAGCCGGGCGATCTCGGGCAGTTGAGTGAGGGCGTCTTGCAGTCCTCCCGAATCGACCTCCTCCACGGCCGGTATTGCCAGGGGAAGTTGTGAAAAATTCAGGGCCAAGTCAGTTTCCGTCCTTGGGCGTTGTTGCCGGTAATCGCGGAGAAACAGGTTCCGTAAAATGGTAAAAAGCCAGCTTCGGGCCTTTTCCGCATTGCGCAACCGATTTAAACTACCGTGGGCGACTAAAAAGGCCTTTTGGGTCAGGTCTTCCGCATCGGCGAGATTTCCGCACAAGCGGTAGGCATAGCGATACACCGCTTGATAATACTCGTCGACAAGTTGGGAAATACCAACTTCGGCCCAATCTTCGGCCATAATCTTCCTCTTATAAAGAGTCCCGTAACCGGTAAGTTATTCCCTTGCCGGGGCAAAAAATTGCCGTGGAGAAAAAAAATTTCGCTCCCATTTGAAAATAGTATGGAATAATTACCCGAGAGTTGGTATCTATTTCATTAATGATAGCAGGAGAGGTTCCTGCGCGAATAGCATCCCCCCCTTAACCTAGGAAAGGTGGAACGATGAAAAAGTTTGCCCTGTTTGCCATGCTGTTGGCCTCATGCATGATCTACGGCTGCCAGAAGCCGAAGGAAACACCACCCGTTGGAGAAGGCGAAGCGGCACCTGCCGCAGGAGAGGCTGAACCGGGCGGCGAGGCGGCTCCTGCCGCTCCCGAGGAGAAAAAGGAGTAACCGCCTTTTTCATTGCTCGACGTCGATTCAAGGGAAGTGTGTCGTTGGGATGCACTTCCCTTTTTTTATCGCAAGCGGTTTTCTGATGAGGGATCATGGCGTTTTTTTGGGGTGGGGGACGCGGGTTTCGGAAGGGCTGCGTTTCTGGCGGCGGCGGCCGCGTTCGGTGCGGGTGGCGTGATGGACCTCGGCCTCGGCCAGGGGTTTGCCGAGTTGACCGCGCATTTGCACGATCCGGTCGCGGATGGCGGCGGCCCGTTCGAACTCCAGGGCGTCGGCGGCGGTCAGCATCTCGGCTTCCAACTCGTCGAGGAACTCTTCGGTGATGTATTGGGTTTCGTCGGCCCGGCCCACAGCGGCGTTGGCCTGGGCATGGGCCGCGGCATCCGCCTCGATTCCCATTCGAATGTTCTTGCGGATCGTCTCCGGCGTGATGCCGTGTTCCATGTTGTATTTCTCTTGCATCAGCCGGCGCCGCCGTGTCTCCTCGATCGCCCGCTGCATCGAGTCGGTGACTTTGTCGGCGTAGAGCATCACCTTGGCGTTGACGTTCCGGGCGCTGCGGCCGATGGTCTGGATCAGTGAGGTTTCGCTCCGCAGGAAGCCTTCCTTGTCGGCGTCGAGGATGGCGACCATCGAGACTTCAGGCAGATCTAATCCTTCGCGGAGCAGGTTCACGCCTACCAGCACGTCGAAATGCCCCTCGCGCAGGTCGCGGAGCAGTTCCACCCGCTCGAAGGCGTCCAGGTCGCTGTGCAGCCATTTGCAGCGGATGTTCTGCTGGGAGAAGTAGGCGGACAGGTCCTCGGCCAGACGCTTGGTGAGCGTGGTAACCAATACCCGTTCGCCGACGGCCGCACGCTGCCGGATCTGCTCCATCAGGTGCGGCACCTGGTTCCGCGCGGGGACGACGTCGATCTCCGGATCCAACAACCCGGTGGGGCGGATCACCTGCTCGACCACTTTTCCGCCGGTCTTTTCCAGTTCGTAGGGTCCCGGCGTGGCGGAGACGAAGATTACCTGGTGGATCTTGCCTTCCCATTCCTCGAACCGCAGCGGGCGGTTGTCCAGGGCGCTGGGCAGGCGGAAGCCGTGTTCGACCAGCGTTTTCTTGCGGTTGTGATCGCCGGCGTACATGCCGCGGACCTGCGGCGCGGTGACGTGCGACTCGTCGACGATCAGCAGGAAATCGTCGGGAAAGAAGCTGAAGAGCGTATCGGGGGGCGCGCCGGGCGGCCGGCCGGAAAGCGGCCGGCTGTAGTTCTCGATCCCCGGGCAGTAGCCCACCTCTTGCAGCATCTCCAGGTCGAAACGGGTCCGGGCGCTGAGGCGCTGGGCTTCGAGCAGTTTTCCCTCGGCCTTGAATTGCTCCAGCCGGTCCTTCAGTTCCTTGCGCAGCTCGCCCACCGCCTGTTCGATCCGCTCTTCCGGCAGCACGAAATGCTTTGTCGGATAGATGAACAGCCGCTCGGACCGCTCGATCACCTCGCCGCTGGTGGGATTAATGATCGAAAGCTGCTCGACCTCGTCGCCCCAGAATTCCAGCCGGAAGGCGAACTGCTCGTAGGCGGGCCAGACCTCGACGCAGTCACCCCGGACGCGGAACTTGCCGGGCTGGAACTCGATGTCGTTCCGCTCGTATTGGATATCGACCAGCTTGCGGAGCACCTCGTCGCGGTCGATGGTCTGTCCCACGGCCAGGCCGACCATCATCGCCCGATAGTCCTCCGGCGAACCGAGGCCGTAGATGCACGAGACGCTGGCGACGATGATCACGTCGCGGCGGCTGACCAGCGCGCTGGTGGCGGCCAGCCGCAGGCGGTCGATCTGCTGGTTGATCGAGGCGTCCTTCTCGATGTAGATGTCGCGTTGCGGAATGTAGGCCTCGGGTTGGTAGTAGTCGTAGTAGCTGACGAAATAATGGACCGCGTTGTGCGGAAAAAACTCCTTGAATTCGCTGTAAAGCTGGGCGGCCAGCGTCTTGTTGTGCGACATCACCAGGGTTGGCCGCTGGACCGCCTGGATGACGTTGGCCATGGTGAAGGTCTTGCCAGAGCCGGTTACGCCCATCAGCACCTGGTGTTTTTTTCCCGAACGTATTCCTTCCAGCAGGGCCGCAATGGCCTGCGGCTGATCGCCGGCGGGGGAAAAGGGACTTTCAAGCTGGAACATGGGAAGAAGACCAGGGGGTGATTAGGACGCGTTGACATTCCACCAGCACGACGCGATCTATTTTCCTTTTATTTCCCGGGGAATAATTTCACTTTTTTCCGTGGCTCGAGAGAGCCGTGTTTTTACGGTGTTTTTGGTAGTCGGTGAATGGTACTTTGCATCAATCGCCTGTTTTTCGAATTGTTGCACAATGTGGGGTCTGATGAGCCGTGTTTTTCCGTGTTTTCCGCGAGTTGTCAAACGCAAAAATTCCTGAGGTGCGCAAGGGGTGTGCTGAAACGGGTGTGTGGTACGGTGCAAAAAATAAGGCCAATGACCTCTTGCGGCATGGTCGCCCCGATAGCGGAGCTATCGCGGGCACCCGGGATTTCTTAGTTGCTCAATAGGGGACGAAAAATGCACGGGAGGCTCCCCGGATTGGGGTCTTTACCTTTCTTTTAGGGAGGGCGTTGTACAGCAGATTTCGATTTTTCCACGTTTTTTATTTAGGGCTTCCCCTTTCTTATCGTTCCAAAACTGGAGTTTCGGAACGAGATGTTGAGGGTTGGTGCATATTTTCCACGCACAGGCCGGAGTTGCGAAACGGATTGCCAGGGAGAAATAATGAACCTATGTACATTATATAAGCGAGGTGGCCTCTTTGCAAGGGGACTTTGGGATCCAGGTGGTTTTTTCAACCATCTGCCCGGAAGCCATTTTAGATGGCAAACGGCTACTTGCCAATCGAATGCAAGATAAAATGTATTTCCTGGCAAGGATTTACATCGCGATTGCAGAGAAGGGGCAAACTTAACTCAAGGGAAATTGAAATAAATACGGGGGGAATTACGTATCTCGCGGGGAGTGCGTATAATTGGTGTTTCTTTTCGGAGGAATCTAACCTATAGGCCCAGAAATAGCGGATACGCATCCACATCACACTCATTTCCAGAGTGACGGGACTCATGATCACCATTGACTCCGACCCGTTGGCAGTGGTTTTGTGTTTTATCGTCATGCTGGCGTGGGGATCCTGGCCGAACACGCTGAAGCTCTGCCCCCGGGAGTGGCGGTTCCAGTTGTTTTATTGGGACTATGCGTTCGGGGTGCTGTTGTTTTCCCTGTTGATGGCCCTGACGCTGGGCAGCGTCGGCGAGCACGGCCGGGGATTTTTCCAGGACGTCGCCCAGGCGACCGGGCAGGCGCTGCTCTTGGCGTTTCTCGGGGGCATGGTCTTTAATTGTTACAACATCCTGCTGGTCAGCGCCCTGGACATTGCGGGGATCGCGGTCGCTTTTCCCATCGGCGTCGGCCTGGCGCTGGTGATCGGCGTGAGCAGCACGTATTGTCTCAAGCCCGAGGGCAATCCGCTTTATGTTTTTTCCGGTCTGGCCTGCATCGTCGTGGCCGTGTTGCTCGACGCCGTGGCCTACAACCGGATCCCTTCACAGGGACCCCGGAACACGCAAAAGGGGATTCTCCTCTCGCTGGCCTCCAGCGTTTTCGGCGGGACGTTTTACTATCTCGTGGCCGCCAGCATGGCCGCCCCCCTTGAAAAAGTCTCACCCATGGAGGCCGGGAAGTTGGGGCCTTATTCGGCCGTGGTCTTTTTCGCCTTGGGCCTCGTGGCGTCCAATTTTGTTCTGAATACGCTGGTGATGTGGAAGCCGTTTGCCGGTGAGCCGGTCCCCTTGGGCGATTACTTCCGTAAAGGGACGCCGAAATTGCATCTCATCGGCATCCTCGGCGGTCTGATCTGGTGCGTAGGGATGTCGTTCAGCATTTTGGCCAGCGGCCGGGCGGGACCGGCGGTCGCCTTGGGATTAGGCCAGGCCTGTACGATGATCGCCGCGGCCTGGGGCATCTTCATCTGGCGGGAATTCAAGTCAGCCCGGCGGGGAACTTCCAAGTTTCTCGGTTTGATGTTTCTGTTCTATTTTCTCGGTATCGGACTGCTGATCGTGTCAGTCTTGTTAACCACGGAAACCTAAAAAAACACCATTCTAAAGGAACATTTCCATGAGCCCTTTGACGTTTGGCGTGATCGTCGGCAATCGCGGATTTTTTCCCGACAGCCTGGTCCGGGACGGCCGGCAGCAGTTGTTGGACGTTCTGGCGAAAGACGGCTTTCAGCACGTCGCCCTGACGCCGGAGGACACCAAGTTCGGCGCGGTGGAAACCTACGCGGACGCCAAGAAGTGCGCCGAGGTGTTTTCCCAACATCGCGGCTACATCGACGGGATCATCGTCACCCTGCCGAATTTCGGCGACGAGAAAGGGATCGCCGAAACGGTCAAGTCCGCCGACCTGGGCGTGCCGATCCTGATCCACGCCGAGCCGGATGATCCGGGGCGGATGGCCGTCGAGCATCGGCGCGATTCCTTTTGTGGCAAGATCAGCGCCTGCAACAACCTCCGCCAAGCGGGCATTCCCTACAGCCTGACCGGGCGACACACCGTCGGCGCGGCGACGGAGGATTTCCGCCGGGATTTACAGCGGTTTGCCGCCGTCTGCCGCGTGGTCCGCGGGATGAAAAGGGTTCGCCTCGGCGCCGTCGGCGCCCGGACCGGCGCCTTCAACACCGTCCGCTACAGTGAAAAGATCCTCGAAGCCCACGGCATCGCCGTCGAAACCATCGATCTCTCCGAGGTCCTCGGACAGATCCAGAAACTTGCCGACGCCGACCCGGCGGTCCAGGAAAAACTCCAAACCCTCAAGCAATACGTTGCCGTGCCCGACGTTCCGGACGAAGCGTTGCTGAAAATGGCGAAATTCGCCGCCGTGGTCAACCGCTGGGCCGACGAGCTCGACCTCCAGGGGACCGCCGTGCAGTGCTGGACCGCGCTTCAGGAATTCTTCGGCATTATGCCCTGCACGGTGATGAGCATGATGAGCGAGGGCCTCCGGCCCAGCGCCTGCGAAGTCGACGTCACCGGGGTGCTAGGGATGTACGTCCTCCAATTGGCCTCGCAGTCGCCCGGCGCCCTGTTGGACTGGAACAACAATTACGGCGACGATCCGGACAAGTGCGTCGTCTTCCATTGCAGCAATTTGCCCCGGAGCTTTTTCGAAAAGCCCCAAATGGAATACAGCCAGATCATCGCGGGAGCGCTCGGAAAAGACAGGTGTTGGGGGACCATGTGCGGGAAGATCAAGAGAGGCCCGGCCACGTTCTGCCGCCTGGACACCGACGACCTGGAAGGGACGATCCGAGGATACGTCGCCGAGGGCGATTTCACCGACGATCCGCTCAATTCCTTCGGCGGCGTGGGCGTCCTGGCCATCAATCGTTTGCAGCAACTGCTGGAGCACATTTGCCTACGGGGATTCGAACACCACGTGGCCGCCAGTTTCTCGCACGTCGCTGCGGCGGTCCACGAGGCGCTGACCCGCTATTGCGGCTGGGATATCCATTGGCATCGGTAATCAGGAGGACAGGCATTCCTGCCTGTCTTCCGGGTCAGACAAGAATGTCTGACCTCCTAAAAATCTTATGTCTGACCTCCTATAAATCTCCAGGAGCAAACCATGGTCATGAAGAAATTGATCAATCACCCGGATCGCGTGGTGGACGAGTTGATCGAGGGTTACGTCTTGGCCAATCCCAAGCTGGTCCGGAAGCATCCTCGGGTCAACGCCATCCTCCGGGTGGACGCCCCGGTGGCGGACAAAGTGGGCGTGGTGATCGGCGGCGGGGCGGGCCACGAGCCGCTTTTCCTGGAATACGTCGGGCCGGGGATGGCCGACGCCTCGGCCCACGGCCAGATCTTTGCCGCCCCGGCCCCGGAACTGATCCTCGAGGCCATCCGGGCGGTCCACGCCGGCAAGGGCGTAATGCTGCTTTATAACAACTACGCGGGCGACTGCCTGAACTTCGACATGGCCCAGGACATGGCCCGGGAGGAGGGGATCGAAGTCGAGACGGTTCGGGTCAACGAAGAGATCGCGTCGGCCCCCAAGGGGAGCGAAGCGGACCGCCGCGGCACCACCGCCGACCACGTGGTCATCAAGATGGCCGGGGCGGCCTCCGAGAGCAAGCTGCCGCTTGCGGAAGTCGTGCGGATTACGCAGAAAGCCGTGGACGGTTCCCGCTCCCTGGGCGTAGGATTGAGTTCCTGCACCACGCCGGCCACCGGCCGGGAGATCTTCGAGATCGGCGACGACGAGATGGAGATCGGCATGGGGCTGCACGGCGAACCCGGCGTCGAGCGGATGAAGATGCTGCCGGCCGACGCCACCGTCGAGCGAATGATTCCCCGGTTGGTCGAGGATCTTCCGTATCAAAGCGGTGATGAAATCGTTCTGGTCATCAACGGCTACGGGGCCACGACCCGGATGGAGATGTTCATCGTCAACCGGAAGATCCGCTCCATGCTGGCCGAGCGGAAGATCGGCGTGTACGCCACCGATATCGGCGAGTATTGCACTTCTCAGGAGATGAAGGGCCTGTCGATCACGTTTGTCCGGATGGACGACGAGTTGAAACGCTATTTCGACATGCCCTGCCAATGTCCCTTCTATGTCCGCTATTAATAGTCCCCTCTCCCTTCGGGAGAGGGTCAGGGTGAGGGCCCTCTATGCAATCCTTGAATCGCGATTATTGGCAAAAGACGTTTGCCAACCTGGCGACGGCCTTCGAGAACGAGAAAGTGGCGCTCTGCCAGATGGACGGCGTCATCGGCGACGGCGACCACGGGGCCAGCATGGCCAGGGGGTTTGCGGAAGCGCTGGCCCAATTTCCCGCCCTGGGCGACTCGCCGGAGATCGCGGCGATGTTTTCGACCACGGGCAACGCCTTCCTTGGCAAGGTCGGCGGAGTGACCGGCGTGATTTTCGGTACGTTTTTCATCGAGGCGGGTAAAAAGGCGGAAGGGCTGCCGGAAACCGATCCCGGAGCGCTAACCGCCATGCTGGACGCCGCCCTGCAGGCGATTAAAAAGAGGGGCAAGGTCCAGGAGGGAGACAAGAGCATGATCGACGCGCTGGCCCCGGCGGTCGATGCGCTGAAAGAGAGGATCGAAAACGGATCGGATTGGAAGGAAATCCTGGAAGCGCTCGCCGAGTCGGCCCGGCAGGGGAGCGAGGCGACGCGGCCGATGGCCGCCAAAGTCGGCCGGGTCCGCTATCAAAAAGAGAAGGGCGTGGGACACGTCGATCCGGGTTCCGTCTCGGTGGCGATTTTCTTCCGGACGCTGAAGGAGAGCCTGGCGTAAAGACTGGTTGCACTCTGTACTTCGTACTCCCCGCCGGGGCCGAGGACGGCCCGGCTCGCTGTCGAGGGGCTAAGGTCCTTTCCCGTTTTTCGCCAGTTGTCCTGGATCGTTCAACGGGCAGAGATACGGGCGCAGCTTCTCGAAAGTCTTCGGGCCGATGCCCGGCACGCGGCGCAGTTCCTCGAGCGTGCGGAACGGTCCCTGTTCGCGGCGGTTTTCCACGATCCGCAGGGCCAGGTCATCGCCGATGCCGGGGAGCTGGATCAACTCCGGGCAATCGGCCGCGTTGATATTGACCTGGAAGCGGGCGTACTTCGGCGCGGGCCGATCGACTTCGATCATCCGCCGTCTCAGCCCACCCTGTACGACCAGCCAGGCGACGACGGCCGCGGCGCCCAGCACCAGCAAGCCGGCCACGGCGGCTTGGTCGGCGCGGCGCAGCAGTTCGGGAAAACGCAAGGGCGACGGCATGGATAATTTCCCTGTTTCCGAAGCTGGAGTTTCGGAACCAGAGGCAGGATCATTTCGAGTAATTGTATTCCGGATTCTTGGTATCGAAGTCGAAATCCGTCAGGCCGGGATTGATCTTCAGGTCGCGGTACTCGAACCGTTCCAGCAGGACGGGTTCTTCTTCCGGGGCGGGGGGCCAATCGTAGGCCTCGTAGCAGACCGGCACGTTCCACTCTTTGTCGATGAAGATCTTCGCCTTGTGGAAGATGAATTCCTTGCGGCGTTTCGGGTGGACGACGGTGACGCACGTGCAGGGCCGACCGTCGATTTCCGCGTCCTCCGAATACGTTACCTCGCAATCACCGAACCGCATATCCTTGGCGGCCTGTTCCATCAGCCGTTTCGTGAGATTGTGCAATCCCACATCGGTCATCGGATAATGTTGATCCCGCATGAGGATTTTTCCCTTGGGATCGAGCGACAAGGTTCCCAACGCCCAGCCGGTGATCCCCGTGGTATGAACCAGGGCGTTGCCGTCGTTTTTTCCTTCGACGTAGATCGCCTCGCCCCCTTTGTCCTTCTCCGGTTCCAAGGCACGGAAATACGCGCTGAAGGGTTGTTGCCGGATTTTGAGGGAGACTTTCCGGTCGACGTATTCTCCTTTTTTCTCCGGAAACCGCTCGCGGGAGATAAGCGTGGCCGTGTAATCCTGGACGTCTTTCTCGATGTGGGTTTTGACCTCCCGGGCGAGTTTCCAGGCCTGGGCCAGCGGGTGCCGGCTGGCAAGAATCTGCTTCTCGGTCAGAGCCTCGGAGGCCGGGACGGCGGCGGAACCGTTATTTCCCGTTTTTCCCGCAGGGGATTCGGCCGTGGATTGTTTGCAGCCTTCCAGGGTTAGTGCAAGGAGGGCCAAGATCAAAAAACCGGCGACCGAAGATGGACGTTTCTTATGAATTTGCATGGAATTTTCTTAGAGAAAGTTTAGCCCCGGCACTTGTGCCGGGAGTGCGTAGGAAAAAATTCTGCTCCCGGCACAAGTGCCGGGGCTAAACGCTTATTTCAGCATTGTACTTTGGATGGGTGCCGATTTCCAGGCGATTCTGCTTCGCGCCGGCGGATTGATACGCTATAAACGGCAATCGAGGAGGGTGCCCAAATGCGATATTTCTGCAATATCGGGGCGGCCGTGGCCGTGTTGACGGGGATCGGGCTGGGAAATTGCCGACTTTGCCTGGGGAATGAAGAGGAGGCGGCAAAGGCGGCTCAAGCATCGGTCTCGGGGACGGTCGTCGATCCCGACGGTCAGCCGGCGGTCGGCGCCAAGGTTTGGTTGCTGGCGACCGCCGCAATGGATATCACCATCAAAACCGTCGCCCAAATCACTGCCGACGAAAAGGGGAACTTCCAGTTCGCCCGGATCGAGAAAGACGACTTGACGACGGATCGGCAGTCGTTGGTGCTCGTGGCCCGCGACGCACGCAACCGGATCGGCGGGGCCTTCTTCGGACAGGGTCTTCCTGAGGGATCTGCCCGGAAGGATCTGAAAATCCGTTTGGTCAACGTGAAGGATTATTCCGGCCGGCTGACCGACGCCGCCGGCCGGCCGATCGGGAAAGCATCGGTTAGGCCGATGCAATGGATGAGCGGAGGATCTCCGAGGAATTACCTTTTAATGCCCGACGAACTGCAAAAGGAATTGGCCGCGGAGACGGCCGACGACGGGAGTTTTTCCCTGCGGAACATGCCGGAGGACGGTCACCTCGTCGCCCAGGTCAAGACGGTCAAGCACGGCAATCCGTTGGCCCGGTGGTCCTTGAAAAAACCGGTAACCCTATCGCTGACCGCCTCGGGCGGCATCCGGGGATCGATGGCCGACGTGAAGGATCCCGGGGTGCTTTCGGAAATCACGATCTTCTGTTTCGGAAGCATGGAAAGAGGCTCCGATTCCGGGGGCGACGTCAGCATCTACTGTTTGGAGAAGGGAACCGTTGAAAAAGACGGCGCCTTCCGATTCGAGAATCTCCCGCCCGGGCAATACCGGCTGATGCCGCAATTCCCCGAGAAGATCGCCTATTACGCCGAGGCCGGCGGGACCATTGAAGTGAAATCGGGCGAAACCGCCGAGGCGACGCTGACGGTGAAACCGGCGTTGAAAGTCCAGGGCCGTGTGGTCGATCGAAAGACCGGCAAGGGCGTCCCGGGCGCTCGCGTGCGATTGATGTTCCCCCAGGCGGGCATTATCCGAGAGGCAACCACCGATGCCGCCGGGGCGTTCACCCTTCACGCTCCTCCCGGGCAGGCCCGAGTGGATTTCCCGAACCTCCCGGAGCCTTACGTCGAGTCCGCCGATTTCAACCGGAAGCGAAACGTTCAGATTTCCGAGAACGTCACGCTGCCGCCCTTCCAACTCGATCGGAAGATTAACGTCTCAGGGCTGGTCGTCGACGCCTCCGGCAAGCCGGTTGCGGGCGCCCAGATCTTCACCACGGATTTCAATCCGCAGAGCGACGCCCCGGAGTTTCTGCGGAGCGACGCGGCGGGCAAGTTCACGCTGTCGAACAGAAATCCCCGGGAAGACGTCACCCTCCTGGCCCGTTCCGAGAAACTGGCCGCCGAACCCGTTAGAGTGACGCCGGTGATGCAGAAAGGACCGGTCCGCCTGGTGCTTTCGGAGAAGACGACGTTTACGCTGCGCGGCACGGCGGTGGACGATGACGGCCGGCCGCTTGCAGAGGCGGAGATCTCCCTGGGCATGCCGAGATATCTTTACTACAGCTACCAAATGCAGAAAATCGGGAAGATCAAACCCGACGCCGAAGGACGGTTCACCGTCGGCGGGCTGTGGCCGAAAAAAACGTACCATCTTCTGTTCAAAGCCGCCGGGCATGAAAGCGCCGGCGAAAACGTCCACGAGACGGCGGCCAAGGCCGGCACGGTCCACGATTTCGGTAAGATCGTACTCCGGGATTCGCAAGGAATGGTCGCAGGTCGGGTCGTCGACGCCAAGGGCAAGCCGGTCGCCGGCGCACGGGTTTTCAACTTGGGCGACGGCGCCGCGCCGATGGAGACCCGCTCCGACGACGCCGGGCGTTTCCGCCTCTCGGGCTTCTTTAAGGGACCGGTGTACGTCTTTGCCGAAAAGGAGGGCTACCAGTTTGCCGGTGCACTCGCCCAATGCGGGGCAAAGAAAAACGCCCCTCTCCCGTCGGGAGAGGGGCAGGGGGTGAGGGCAAATTCGAGAAAAGATTGCCCTCACCCTAGCCCTCTCCCAAAGGGAGAGGGGACGGAGGGCAACGTTGTCCTGACGATGCTCCCCGGCGACATGCCGGCCACCTCGCGTCCCGTCAAGGCGATGGCGACGCCCTACGAGGAGCAGAAGCAGCTCGCCCGAAAACTGCTCGAAAAACTCTGGGCCGCGGCGGAGAAGAATCAGAAACCGTCCAAGGAGAAGCCGATCGAGCAGTCTTCCGAGACCGTGATGGAGAGAAAAGTCGCGGGGAAAGTAGTCTACGAAGTCGTACCTCCGGTCGAAGAGAAGCCGGACATCCGGCGGCAGATTCAGGGCTTGATGGCCCGGCTCGACCCGCAGCAGGCCGAGAAATGGGCGAAGGAACTGGGGTCCCCCGCGCCCGAGGAGGCGTCAAATTCGATCGAGAACGTCGCCGAGGCCGATCTGGAAGAGGCCCTCAGCCTGTTGACCGAGAAAGAGGAAAACGCCTACGAATCGCTGCAACGTCTGGCCCGGCACTTCGCCGATTCCGACAAGGAAAAGGCGCTGCGCTGCGCCGAGGAGGCGATCGTCCGCGTCCGCAGCCTGGACCAGCCGGATCGGGCCGTGGAACTGGCCCGGATGGGCGAGTTGGTGGCGGAATTGGGCAACAAGGAAGCCGGTAAAAAACTTTCCGGGCAGGCCGCCGACATGGCGGCCAAGTGGCCGGCGTCCGGCCGGTTCCAGTACGTCCTGGAACGGCTGATCCGTTCCATCGCCGCCTGCGACACCGCCCGGGCGGAGGGCTTGCTGGAAAAGGTCGCCGACGAAGAGGACCGCGAGAAGCTTCGGATGGAGATCGCCATTACGGCCGGCGACGTCGAAAAATTGGAATCGCTCCTGAAGGAGCAGGACGCCGACGCCGCCCGGCAGGCCCGGCGGCGGTTGGCCCTGCAAATTGCGGAAACCCGGCCCACGGAGGCGGTCCGCGTCGCGGAACGCATTCCCGAGGACAAAGACCAAAACGAGTGCGAGGTCCTGGTCGAGGTTGCCACGGCCGTCGCCCCGCACGACGCCGCGCTGGCCCGGGCGCTGATCGCGCGGATCGTGGCCAAGTATTATCAGTCTTTAGGAAAACCGGTCGGTTCGGACGGCGACCGCGCCCTGGAAATGGCCAAGCTGGCCGTCCTGGCCCAGAAGGTCGGCTATCCCGACGTGGAGGGCATGGTCTACCGGGTGCTCGCCTTGCGGCCGACGGTCGGGGAGAGCGAAAATCCGGAGAGCGTCCGGAGCGCCGCCATCGATATTGCCAAGATCCTGGCCCTGGTCGACCCGGAGACCGCGAAACAGATCCTGGAACGCAATCCCTCGAAATCCTCTCCCTGGCATACGGCCATGGCGTTGGCCGATCCGCAACGGGCGATGGAAGAGGCGGACCGGATGTTGGCCTCGGCCAAGGATCCCGAAGCCAAAATCGGCGTTCCGACATTTCTGTTCTCCCTGGCCGAGCTGTGGGCCACCCCGCCCGACGAGCGGTTGGAATACCTCAGCCCGCACTACCCGGATTATAATGGCGTCAGATTTCCCGCTGCAGTTTTCAGTCCTTGACATACCTGATGAGGAGTTTTCACAATGATCTCTCCCTTGCTTATCCTGCCAATTTTCTACCTGGCGGCCAATCCGTCAGCCGTGCCGGTGGCCCTGGAATTCAAGGATGCGGAAACCTGCCAGGGGCGTCCGGCGGTGCAGTACCGGGCGATTGAATTTCACGACGCGCCGGTCCGGCCGCTGGGAGAGGGTCAGAAATTCCCCGCCGGCGCGAAATACGGCCTGCTCCCCGTCGGCCCGAAGCCCGAGACGGGCCTGATGATCGTCTGGATCCCCAAGGCGGCAGGAGGCGCCGAACTCTGGCTCGACGCCGACGGCGACGACAAGCTGTCGGAAAACGAACGTCACGTTCTGTCCGGCAAACAACTGGAACTTCCGGCCGCGATTACGGTGCAAACGGAGCCGGAGAAGAAACAGGTCCGGCGGACCTTGTTGCTTCGCCGCTCGGCCCTCGGGGACGGATTGCGGTGCGCCGTCCGCGGCTACGCCCAGGGCCGATTGAGGCTGGGGGAGAAGGAATTCGACGTGGTGCTCCTCGACGGCAACGCCGACGGCTGCCTGGACACCGTCGGGCACGACCGGGTCTGGATCGACCTCAGCGCCGACGGCCGTTACGACCTGCTGACGGAGCAGTATCCCCTGGGCAAACCGATCACCCAGGACGGCCAGGTGTACGTCGTCCGCTCCGATCCGCTGGCCGGCGCCGTGGTGGTCAACCTGCGGAGCGTCGGCGAGGGAAAACTGCGGCTGGTGCTGGCCGGGAAGCCGGACTCCTCGGCCGAGGTTGCGGCGGAGTTGGTCAGCGACATCGGCGAGTTCCTGTCGATGGATAAAATGGACGAATTCGTCCCGGTGCCCTACGGCGAGTACCGCTTCGCCCGCCTGCAACTCGAAGTGCCCGACGCCGACGGGAAGACCTGGTCGTACTACTTCTATGCCGAGGAGCCTCGGAACCATCCGGCGCCGCTGGACAAGGAAACGACGCTCACCCTGTTGGACCGCTGCGTCGTCAACGTCCAGATGTCCACGGAAGGGAAGAAGATCAAACCGGGCGAGGAGTTCCAGGTCCGGCCCCAGGTGCTCGCCGACGGGTGCCTCTCGCTCTCGTCCTGCGACACCAAGAAAAAAGGCGAATCCCGGGGCACGGACGTCGAGGCGGAAGTGACGGTCATCGCCCCGGACGGAAAGGTTGTGCACCGCAGCTCGTCGGGCTTTGCCTGAGGCGGCTTCTGCTCGCACTCGTGTCGAGTGCCCCAAGACGCCCACGGCAAGTACACCGTCCAGATCGCCTTCGACCTGGGACCGGTGGGCGGGAAGATCGTGGGAAAGAAAGAGATTGAGGTGGGGAAGTAACTTTCCTTTCCTCTTTACGGCATCGTCCAGATCGGGCATTGCCGCCAGTTGTTCGGAATACCCATACTACCTCGCGGAACATAGGGATATTCGGATAAAAGGTTTTGCCAACGATCGGGCCAACGGCTTTGCGGAGCAATGCGGCCGATGCAATATTTGCAAATGGTCAAAATAGCAAAAAGACGGTCATTGCCCACGGTAACTGGATCATGCCAAGCGGAATCCTTTGCAGGTATCTTGGGCTTGGTGCCTAACTGGCGGTTCCAAAGGCGTCCGTGATGGGCACAGATATTCCGAATGGTGCTGAGAGCCAGAATCCATGATTCCAATACATTGTCATGGATTCCATACCCGGCTGCCAATTCTTTTCGGACGCAAGGAAGTGAACCGATATAGAGTTTCAAGATGTTTCCGAAGGTCATGATTTCGGAGGCAATCCAGATGGGCATATAGCGGTGTTTATCACCGTACTTCCTTCGAAAATGATCGGCAAACGTCTCCTTGCTGTGGTCAATCTCTTCGGTCAACTCATCTAAAAAACGATTTCTTGCGTCGGGTGTCAAGCCGGGCAATGCAGCTGGATCCAGGGCGTATGCAAAGGGATCGCCGCTTTGATGTGCCAAGGCATAGGCAAGTTGTGTTCGAACAGCAACTTCGATCCGCTCGATGGCGTCCATGACCAGAAGGCGCAGTTGGCGATCGAAGGTATAACGTTGCCAGACTGCTTCAAAAGATGTATTTGTACGAAAGGTGTTGTCGGGATTGCGGAAGGGATACCAATAGCCACTGAGGCGGTAATAGTTCACCACCGCCAAACGTTCGATCATCGCGTCCCGATCACCTTTCATTCCACGAGACAAAAGGAGGTCGGCTTGCTCTTGAAGTGTGAGAGGAAGTTTATCGTACCTCATGCTTTGTCTCTGCGCAAAAAAACACCCGCCGAAGTGAGCATACCTTACGGCATAGGCCCGGCGGGTTCACTATAAGAAGTATATCGGGTATTTCAGCGTTGAGCAAGCGAAATAGAAGGTACAATCCCAAGTTTTTTTATAAATGGTTTGGATAATCTGTACAGCCTAGTATATATTTCCGCCTCAAATTACCATAACTATTTGTAGTTCAAGAAGTTATCTGCTGTTTAACTGCATTTACCATCACACTTGTCTGAGCATAATGGTTTTTCACCCCGGCGGCGTCCGGAGGTAGCGGGTGTTGCCCGCCCGGCGCAGCAGGCTGCGGTCGAAATAGTCCAACAGCGGGAGCGCGAACTTCCGCGTCGTATCAAGCAGATACTTGAACTGGACGCTCTCCAGCCGGCCTTCCTTTTGAATGTGCTCGATTAATAGCTTCCGGGCCTGCTCCACGGCCTCCCGGTGAAAGATCAGCCCTTCGTCCACCGCCACCAGCCGCTGGTGCTCTTGCAGGCTGCGGAGCAGCCGGTCGATGACGGCCGGCGGGGCGCCGGTCTTTTCGGCCAGTTCGGCCTTGCCGGGGGGATTGAATAACTGCTGCCGGAACAGCGCCTCGATGGCCTCGATATAGGGAACGTCCTGGTCCTGGAACGTCGGCCGGTGCCCGGCCAGGGCGAGACGGCCCTTCTGCTCGACGATCCGACCGGCGCTTTTCTGCAAGGCGATGAATCCCTCCAATACGGGTTTCTGCCAGGGACAGGCCTGCCGGACCTGCTCGGGGGTCATGCCGGGACTTTCCGGCGTCCGGCGGTGGTATTCGGCCAGCTTGGCCGACAGCCGTTCGCCGGACTGGTCGGCCGTCCGCCGGTGCAGGTAGAGACCCGAACCGAGAATCAGGATTTTTTGCTCGCCGATCAATTGCGAGAGGATTTCCTGAAGCCGAGGGCGGAGGATCTTGGTCCGCCGGGCCAGGTCGGCCTCGCCGACGGCCAGGTCCTCGGCCTCCCGCACGGCGTATTCTATGAAATGAAGCTCGTCGGCGACCGCCTCCGCCCGCCGGCGCAAATCCTCGATCACGCCGGGCCGGTTGCGTTTCAGCCGGCGGGGGACCGCCTCGATGATCGTCCCGCCGCCGATCGTCTGAACCGGCGAGAACGTCCGCAGAATGAACGGATCGCCGGGTCCCGCCACGATCGGCCGCTTGGTCCGCAGTTGGATGAGTTGTTCGCCGCCGCCCGACAACTCGTCCTTTTCCAACAGATAGAGCACCGCGTTGACCTCCGAGGTGCCGGTGTGGAACTTCAACTCGGAGGCGTTTTTCAAATGGATCTTTTCGTGCGGCAAAAGGCGGAACCGGCAGACGAAGAATTCCTCCGCCGAGAAATAGCCGGGCAGGGTCAGCACGTCGCCCCGGGCGACCTCCCGGGCGTCGCAATGGCCCAGGTTCAGGGCGGCGCACTGCCCGGCCAGGACCGTGTCGCCGGGCCGGCCGTAGACTTCGATCCGCTTGATGCGGCTGACGGCGTTCTGCGGCAGCAGGACCACTTCGTCGCCCAGGGTTGCGGACCCGGCGATCGGGATGCCCGCCGCCACGGTCCCGAATCCCTTCGCCGAGAACGCCCGGTCCAACGGCAGGCGGAACACGCCGTCGATTCGCCGGGGCGG
Organism: Pirellulales bacterium; assembly: GCA_016936015.1. Lineage (GTDB taxonomy): Bacteria > Planctomycetota > Planctomycetia > Pirellulales > Thermoguttaceae > JAFGPV01. The sequence continues at coordinate 98,568 of JAFGPV010000078.1, read as the reverse complement.
AATGGACTCCACGAGTTTCTGCAACGCCTCCAGGAAGGGATCGAAACCTTCGCCGGTGACGTTCGAAAGCGGCAGGATCGGCGCCCCCTCGAGAAACGTCCCGCGGAGGAAGCCGGCCAAATCGGCCTGTACTTGCAGCCGGCGCTCGGCGTCGACCCGGTCGATCTTTGTCAGGGCCGTCAGGCCGTGGCGGACGCCCAGCAGGGTGAGGATGTCCAGGTGTTCCCGGGTCTGCGGCATGATACCGTCGTCGGCGGCCACGACCAGGATCACGCCGTCCATGCCCGAGGCCCCGGCGACCATCGTCTTGATGAAGTTCTCGTGTCCGGGCACGTCCACGATGCCGACCTCCAGGTCGGCCACGCGGCAGGGGGCATAGCCCAGGTCGATCGACATCCCCCGCTCTTTTTCCTCTTTCAGCCGGTCGGTCTCGCAGCCGGTCAGCGCCTTGACCAACGCGGTCTTGCCGTGGTCGATGTGTCCGGCGGTGCCGAGGGTGATGTTTAACATGGGTGATTGCTAAGCCGCAAGCGGCTTCGTCATGATTTTCCCTGTAATGCCGCGGAAACGGCGGCCACGAGGATCTCTTCTTCGCCGTCCAGCAGCGTGCGGGGATCGATCAGCACCCGGGCGTCGTGCACCCGGGCGAAGACCGGCGGCCGGTGTGAACGTAAACGCCGGGTAATCTCGCCCGACTCGATTCCGTCAGCCTCAACCGCCGCCAGGCGGGTGGGCAGATTCTGGGTGGGCAGCGAGCCGCTCCCCATCTGGGAAAAACCCTCTACAACCTCGGCCTTGATACCGGGCGTTCCGGCGGCTATCGCCGCGGCGATCCGCCCGGCCTGGGCCTCGATCTCCGACAGACCGCGGCGGAGCATCCGCAGCGTGGGCACTTCCTCCAAGGCCAGTGCTTCATCGAGAAACAGCAACAGCGTGGCCTCCAAGGCGGCCAGCGTAAGTTTGTCCACGCGGAGGATCCGGGCCAGGGGGTTCTTGCGGATCGCTTGGATCCACCGCGCCGTGCCGAGGATGATCCCGCCCTGGGGGCCGCCGATCATCTTGTCGGCGCTGGACGTAATCAGGTCCGCCCCCGTGGCGACCGACTCGGGCAGCGTCGGTTCCTTCTGGAAGCCGAACCGGGAGAAGTCGATCAACGCGCCGGCGCCGACGTCGTCGATGACCGTCAATCCTCTGTCTTTCCCCAGGCGGACGAGATCTTCCAGGGGAACCTCCGAGGTGAAGCCCATAATCTTGTAGTTGCTCGGGTGCACGCGGAGGATCGCGGCCGTGTTTTCGGTGATCGCCCGTTCGTAGTCGCGGAGATGGGTCTTGTTGGTCGTGCCGACCTCGACGAGCCGGACGCCGGCGGCGGCCATGACCTCGGGCAGCCGGAACGAGCCGCCGATCTCGACGAGCTGTCCCCGGGATACGATCACCTCCCGGCCGGCCGCCACGGTGTTCAGCACCAACGCGGTGGCGGCGGCGTTGTTGTTGACCACGGTGGCCGCCTCGGCCCCGGTCAGCCGCCGGAGGAGTTCCTCGATCCGCCCGTCGCGTTTCGATCGCCGGCCGGCTTCCTGATCGACTTGGAGCAGCGAGTAGCCCGACAGCTCCCGTTCGATCTGCCGAACGGCCCGGCGGGACAGCACGGCCCGGCCCAATCCGGTGTGCAGGATGATTCCCGTGGCGTTGATAACCTTGCAATAAAAAGGTTCGAGAGTTTTTTGGATCCGTGATGCGACGTCGGCCAGGATCGACTCCCGCAGCGCGTCGGAGTCTAGGGGAGGCGCCTGGTCGTCGTGAAGCAGTTCCCGGGCCGCGGCGGCGGCGGCCCGGACCGACTCGACCACGACGCCGCGGGGGACGCCGGTTCCCAATCCTTGGGCCTCGGCCGCCTGCATCAAAACGTCAACGGACGGGATTTTTCGCAGTCGTTCGTGTTCGGGCGAGGCCATGGAAAAGTATTTTACCGATGAAGAAATTTGTATAGTCGTACCCAATAGCCGCCGGCTAGGTAACATGAGTTTTCACTCTTCGTAATGAAAGGGCATTCGAATTCTCTTATTGTATGCCCCTGATGACGCCTCCACAATCGGGCGGAGTCTCATCGCTGTCGCTCGGTGTTGACGGTCCGAAAGGGGTGTAGTATAAGGGATTTCGAGGTAATTGTTTGTGGAGAAACCGTATCGTCCGAGACGATCTCTGACGCACGCAATACGAGCCGGGCCATGTCGGCCGGGAGGAGGCCAATCCACCGGCCCTTGCGGTCCGGCTCCTTTTTTTCCAGGAGGACAGATTCGCCCTCCCCTTACGAAACGGACTTTACTATGAACGACTGCTGCTGCAATCGACCGGATGAAACGAAAACAGAATGTCCGTCCGCCGTGGAACCGCTGGCCTGGTTTGGGCAAATGCTCAACCATTGCCTGCAATACGCCCAAGCGGCGAAGGACTCGGGCAAACCGGTAGTGGGCATCCTCTGCGAGTACACGCCGCGGGAGCCAATCATGGCGGCCGGCGGCGTGCCGGTGTGCCTCTGCGGCGGATCGGCCAACACGATCCCCGCCGCCGAAGAGCAGCTTCCCGCCAACCTCTGCCCGCTGATTAAATCCACTTTCGGCTATCACGTCCTGCGGAACAATCCCTTTATGGAGATGGCCGACCTGATCGTGGGCGAGACGACCTGCGACGGTAAAAAGAAAATGTACGAACTGCTGGGCCAGTCGCGGCCGGTGTACGTTCTGGAACTGCCGCAAAAGGCCGACGATCCGGACGCCGCGGCGCATTGGCTTGCCGAGTTGCAGAAATTCAAGGTCTTTCTCGAAGACCGATTTCAGACCACGATCACCGATTGTCGGCTTCGCCGGTCGATTGACGTAATGAACCGCGAGCGGGCGCTTCGCCGCGAACTGGCCGCCTCGATGCAATCCGATACGCCGCCCTTGACGGGCCGGCAACTGCTGACGCTGAAAAGCAGCATTTCCGGGATCGACGAGGACCTGGCCCAGTACGAAAAAGCGATCGCGTTGTATCAGTGTCAATCGGCCTCAGGCGTCGGACAGGAATGTCCGACCTCCTGCAAATCCGTCCGCGTGCTGTTGACCGGGGTGCCGTTGGTCACCGGGGCGGAGCGGGTGCTGGAGATCATCGAAAACAGCGGCGGCCGGGTCGTCGCCATGGAAAACTGCACCGGTCTGAAGCCGATCCTGGAAGACGTCGACGCCGCGGCGCCCGATCCCCTGCGGGCCATTGCCGAAAAATACTTCCACTTGCCCTGCTCCGTGATGACGCCCAACGAGCGCCGGCTGGAAACGCTCCGCCGGCTGGTTCGGGAGTATCGGCCCGAGTGCGTGATCGAATTGATCTGGCAGGCCTGCCTGACCTACGACGTCGAGTCGCAGCGGATCCGCCGGCTGGCCGAGGAGGAGTTGAATCTGCCGTACCTGCGGATTGAAACCGATTATTCCCCCTCCGATTCCGCCCGCATCGCCGTCCGCGTAGAAGCGCTTTACGAGACGGTCCGCGGCAAGCAGAGGGATTTGCAATTAAAATATTAAGAGTTAAAAAACCGCTTGCGGTTTGGCAGGTGGAAATGAAGCGGGAGAATCGACAACCATGATTTGCGCCGGAATTGACGCGGGATCGCGGACGTTGAAGGTCGTGCTCTTGGACGCCGAGCGGCTCACGCCGATCGCCTCGGGAGTGGTCGATCAGGGGATCGACCAGGACCGCCTGGCCGATGAACTGTTGAAGCGGCTCCTGCAAAACCACGGACTGCGGCGCAGCGACTTGGGCGTCGTGGTCGCCACCGGCTACGGCCGGAAGCTCGTCCGCGCGGCCGACGCCGCCGTGACCGAGATCACCTGCCAAGCCTGGGGCGTGCGGCACGGCGTGCCCGAGGCCCGGACGATTATCGACATTGGCGGACAGGACAGTAAAGTGGTGCGACTGAAGGAGGACGGCACAGTGGCCGACTTCGTGATGAACGACCGCTGCGCCGCCGGCACCGGGCGGTTTCTGGAGATGCTGGCCGCACAGCTCGGCGTCCAATTCTCGGGGCTCGAATCGCTGGTTGCGCGGAGCCGCGCGCCGGCCGTCATCAGCAGCATGTGCGTGGTCTTCGCCGAGACGGAGATCGTCGGCCTGCTGGCCTCCGGGGTGCTGCCCGAGAATATCCTCACCGGCGTGCAAATGGCCATCACCACCCGGATCGCCGCTCTGGCCGGCCGCACGCCGTCTGAACCGATCCTGTTTACCGGCGGCGTGGCCCTGGTGCCGGGAATGGGCGCGGCGCTCGAAAAGGTATGGGGAAAACCGATCCAAATCGCACCGCAACCTCAGTGTTCGTGCGCCTTGGGCGCCGCGCTGCTGGCGGCACGGGGCACGCACCGGCCATAGCTTGTGCCTTGAGGAGGCGTTGCCTAAATGAAAACACATTGAATCGAAAATGGTATAAAATGGGTGCCATGCCCACGCTTGCGTGGGCATGTTGCGTGGTTTTTCGGCACTTTACATGCCCACACAAGCGTGGGCATGGCACCCACCCACTTTCGGTTTAGTGTAGTCCTATTTAGAATGAATTTTGCCCCTTTTTTCGCTGAGAGAAATAGTCCATGCCCGTTAGAGACCTTGAAAAACGACGCCGCGTCATGCAGCGCTCGATGCAGTTGGGCCATTGCATCTGCGATCCGAAGAAGGCCTGCCCCTGCGATATTTTCCGCCGGCAGGACATCTGTCCGTGTGCGGGCGAGGAATATGCGGCGCCGGCCGGTCCGGTCCGCTTGACCGAACTGGTCGAAAGCGCCGGCTGTGCGTCGAAGATCGACCAGGCCACCTTACAGCGGATCCTTACCGGGCTGCCCGCCCCGGCCGATCCCCGGGTTCTGGTGGGGATGCCGGCCGGCGACGACGCCGGGGTGTATCTGCTCGACGAGCAAACGGCGCTGGTGCAGACCGTGGACGTCTTCTCGCCGTCGGTCGACGATCCCTACACGTTCGGTCAGATTGCCGCCGCCAATTCCTTAAGCGACGTGTACGCAATGGGCGGCCGGCCGCTTACGGCGCTGTCGGTGATCGGATTTCCGGCGAGGAAGCTTCCGGACGAGATCATGCAGCAGATTCTCCGCGGCGGTCTGGACAAGATGGCCGAGGCCGGCGTGGCCGTGATCGGCGGGCACAGCATCAAGGACGACGAGATCAAGGCGGGCTTCGCCGTTACCGGACTGATCGATCCGCGGCGGCTGAAGACCAATGCCGCCGCCCGGCCGGGCGACTGCCTGGTGTTGACCAAGCCGCTGGGGACGGGCATCATCGCCTTTGCCGCCCAGATCGGCCGGGCCGACGCGGAGAGCGTCGCGGCGTCCGCCCGTTCGATGACGGCGTTGAACAAGACCGCCGCCGAATTGATGGTCGAGTTCGACGCCCACGCCTGCACCGACGTGACCGGCTTCGGCCTGATGGGCCACTTGAAGTCGATGGCCGTGGCCAGCAAGGCGGACGTCGAGATTGCCTGGGACGATGTGCCGCTGCTGCCCGGTGTCCTGCAGTGCGCCGCCGAGGGGATCTTTTCCGGCGCGGTGGAGCGGAACAAGGAATCGTCCGGCGACGCCCTGGCGGCGGTCGAGGGCGTGGAGCCGGCGGCCGTCGAGATCCTCTTCGACGCCCAGACTTCCGGCGGCCTGCTGATCGCACTGCCCGAGCCGGCGGCCGAAGGTTTTATCAAGCGGCTGCACGCCGAGGGCATCCGCGAGGCCGCCGTCATCGGCCGCGTCTCGGCCGAGGGGACGGGGCGGATCTTGCTGCGCAGCCAGGGCCGGCGACGATTGCCGACCGTCAAGGTTGGTCGTTCGTCGTCGGTCGTGGGTCGAGAACCCAAGGGGGACAGTCCCATTTTTCCTGCGGAAAAATCGGGACAGTCCCCAGGACCGCCCCCCACCTTGAGTTGCTGCGGCGGCGACGATCATGCCCAGGGAAACGTTGATTCGGCCAAGGAAAAATTCTTGGCGTTTCTCGGGGCGACCAATGCTTCGGGGGCATTGGACGGAAAAACCAAGCGGGCCATGGCCATCGCCCTTTCGGTCTTAGCCAAGTGCGAACCGTGCGTGAAACTCCACGTCCGCAAGGCCCGGGAGGAGGGTTTTACGCCCGAGGAGATCGACGAGGCCGCCTGGATGGGGATCGCCTTCGGCGGCTCGCCGGTGATGATGTTTTATAACGAGGCAATGAGAAAGTGAGCAGATTTCTCCCCTCTCCCTTTGGGAGAGGGGAAGGGGTGAGGGCATATATGTAGGCAAACAACCCTCACCCTAACCCTCTCCCAAAGGGAGAGGGGACTGAGTATCTCGGTTACAACTGCTCCATTTTACCACGGTGATTTCCATCCCGGGGCGTTTACTGTTACAATAATACTTCCACGTTTCAAAATCGTCCCCCCAGCGAATCCCTCCCGATAAGAGAATGACAATCCCTCCCCGTGCGGAGGTGACCGGTGCCTGGTGGTGCCCCTGGTCTTCAAAACCAGCGTAGGGCTCGCAAGGGTCCTCGGTGGGTTCGATTCCCATTCACCTCCGCCATTTTTCATCTCGTAGCAGGCACACGCCGTGTGCCGTCCGTTGCATGACGGATCCAACTGAATCTCGAAAGAACGCAAACGGCACACGGAGCGTGTCCGCTGCGTTGCTTCGGCCCGGGCAGTGGACGGTTTTCGGATATCGGTTCGTTCCCTTGCTGTTGTTTGCCGCGGGAATCTGCGGGATCATCTACGGCGCGCTGTATCATCTGATTCCGGTCGTCGAGAAGCGTGTGGAGAAATACACGGTCGAGGTGATCGACGATCAGCAACCGCCGCCGCCTCCGCCGGATTGGGGGCCGCCCGGATTCGGACCGGGCTGGGAATCGGGCGCTCCGCCCATTCCTCCGCCGCCGAAGATGAAAACCGAAGACAGGGAACGGCAGAAGGAGATCCTCACCCAGGAGTCGGAACTGACGGTAAACCGGGCCGTTACCGTGGACGGCATCCAACGCTCTCCCACCGGGCAGCTCGTCTGGGCCAATCAGGCCGCCGTGGCAAGCGCCACCGGCAGCGGTGGCGAAGGTGGCAAGAAAGGGCCTGCCGCCTGCCCTACGTGAGTGAAGTAACGGAAGGTCATGGCGTCCATGGTCAAAAAAAATTCACGGCGATTGGTGCGGCGGTTGGCCCGATGGCGAATCTGGGTGCAGACGGCGTTCTTGCTGCTCTGGCTCAACCCGCTGTTGCTGTTCTGGCCCGGGCTGCGCTGGATGGGGATCTGCTCGCCGGTGTTCCATTGCTATTCGTGCCCCTTGTCCACGTTCGCCTGCCCGATCGGCGTGCTGGCCAATTACAGCGCCCTGCACGTGTTTCCCTTTTTGGCGGCGGGGACGCTGCTGGCGGTCGGGGCCACGTTCGGCAGTCTGGTGTGCGGCTGGGCCTGCCCCTTCGGATTCCTGCAGGACCTCGTGGGCCGGATTCCCACCCCCAAGTTCCGGTTGCCCGGCTGGATGGGCCTGACGCGCTACGCGGTCCTGGGGGGATTGGTCCTTCTGATCCCTTATTTTTTCGGGATGAAGGACAACCCGGTGTTTATTTGCAAGGTTTGTCCGGCCGGGGCCATCGAGGCGACGATTCCCTTCAGTTCTCCCTGGCTGACCGCCGACGGACAGTGGCATTGGAAGGCCTCGGCGCTGAAGACAGGCATCCTGGCCGCCTTTGTCCTGGGGATGCTTTTTACCTGGCGGCCCTGGTGTACGCTGTTTTGCCCGCTGGGAGCGATCTTCAGCTTGTCCAATTACGTATCGTTGATGTTTTTACGGTTCCAGCCGAGCAAGTGCCGCGACTGCGACCTCTGCCGCGATTTGTGTAAGTATCGCGGGCCGGGTGAGCGGCGGGGGAGCGACATGCGCTGTATCCGCTGCCTGGAGTGCGTCAAATGCCAGGCCCTTTCGGTAGGAACCGTGTTTCAGAGACAGGAGCTTGTGACTCTGGAGGACGTGAAATCAACGCCCAAATCAATAAAATCCTTCCCAAAAGATTGACATTAATAGATATTTTTACCAATAACAATCACCCTACACGTAGACATCGACGATTGGTAATGCTAGAATACTAACACTTGGTGTCGAGCCTCGGGCGGCGGTTTTTCCACGGATGATAAAGGGCGCGATCATGAAACATTGGCTTAGGATCTTGAGTTGGGCGGCGGCAGTGGCGGCGGGGTTGGTCTTCTCGGTCCAGGCGGCGGAAACGGAACACTGCACATTGGAGCTTGTGCGGTTGGAAGCGAAGCCCGCCGGCCAAGGCGTGAGTCAAAGCGAATGGCTCTACCGCGGTGTGAACTCCCAGGGTTTTTTCATGCGGCCCGGCCAAGAGCAAAATACGGGCTTCGAAAAAGCATTCAAAGCGGCCGTTAAGAAAGAGCCAGAAAAGTACGTGGCAAAAACTCCCCTCCGCGGCGCGGTCAAATTCGGCGACAAACGATATGGATTCGTATTCGATAAACAGGAGGAAAAGTCGAAAGGGTACGACCGGCTGTACTTCGACGTCAACGGCAACGGCGATCTGACCGACGACAAGCCCCTCGACGCCTTGACCGACGAGAATTCTACGCGATATCCCGAGAACTACATCCGTCTCAGCTTTCCGCGGGTGGATCTTCCGATCGAGGTGGACGGGAAAAAGTTTGATTATTCTTTTCTCGCCGAGGAACAGGGTTGGGACAAAGAATATATTTATCCTCAGTTCAAAGCCGGCGTCTATGGCCGGGGCGAAATCACGTTGGACGGAAAAACCATGCCCGTGGCCGTGCTCGACTACAACAGCAATGGCCGTTTCGACGACGTGGTCTCCATGAAAAACATGTCCCACGGCTCCAACGGGGAACTGTATCCCCGCTACGGCGACAAGTTGTTGGTCGAACCGGAACACGTCACTTCTGAGGAGCGGCAGGATTCGTCTCTCCGCAGCGTGCGTCAACCCTACCTGAGCAAAATTAATGCCTTAGACGGCAAGTATTATGAACTGAAGGTATCCCCCGTCGGCGACGAGTTGGGCTACACCCCCTCGACGGCGCCGCTGGGTAAAATCGCCTGTCCGCATACTCCCTGCACCGTGGAATTGATCTCTAAGCGGGGTTACATTCCCCTAGTGCTGAAAGACTCCGAACCGGCCGAGGTTCCGGCGGGCAAGTGGCGGCTGCTCTCCTACACCTGGAGCGTCAAGGACTGGAAGAAGCCTCCGAAGGAGGAAAAGAAGGAAGACGCTAAAAAATCGGGCGATAAAGCGACGCTGTTCACCGCCTTCAAAAAGGCCCTGGAGGATGCTTTGCCCAGGAAATCAGCGCGGTACGAACCGCTCTATGGACCGGAAAACGAGTCCCGGATTTCGGCCCGGGGCACAAACAAGAGCGAAGCCATCCGCGTTACGGCCGATCAGACGACGACCTTAAAAGTCGGCCCGCCGTACAAGCTCCAGGTCAAGGTCCAGTATCTCAATCCGGGAACCGCCCATCTCGCCTTATACATCGTCGGCGCCGACGGCGAAACGGTCTCAAATCTTTACGTCAACGGGCGGCGGCCTCCCAAGCCGAAAATCACCATCACCGATCCCCAGGACGAAGTCGTCCAACAGGGCGCGTTCGAATATGGTTGAGGCTTCACCTGCCGGTACTCGTGGCGAGTACCCTCGGAATTGGCGGACGAGTATCAGGTGAAGGTCGAAATGGAGGGCGGACCTTTCGCGTTCGACAACTCCGAGCCTTCTATGCTGCGCAAGAGCGATCTCCAACGGCCCGACCGGCGGCGCACGGATTGACGTATTGGGAGAATCAGCCTTCTTCTCAGGAGAATCTGGCCATGAAACGACGAAGAGGATTCCTTTTTTGCGGATTGTTCTTCACCGCCGCAGCGATCGGTTTCTGCACGGTCTCCCGGGCCGAGGACTGCAAGCTGGAACTCGTGCGGCTGGATCAATCCCCGCGGGGAAATGCGATCTACCGCAACGCCTCCGCCCAATACAGCATCAAGTATCTCGGGAAGAATGCGCGGCGGACGGGCGGCGAGGACGATTTCGAGAAGCTCGTGAAAAAGGAACCGGAAAAGTACGTTGCCGAAGACCCCTTCCGCGGCGTCGTGAAACTCGGTTCCAGGCAGTTCGTTTTTGTGCTCGACAAACAAGACAAGGAGTCGAAGGACTACGACCGGCTCTATTTCGACATCAACGGCAACGGCGACCTGACGGACGAGAAGCCGATCGACGCCGAAGCCCCGAAACCGCCGGAAATCACCGAGAAGGACGGCCGTCTGATCGTCGTGCAGGACGGCGTCACGCGGACGTATCGCCTGCCCTCGAAGAAGATTTCCCCGCGGGAAAAAGACGAGGAGAAGGAAGAAAGTTCGGAAGAAAAGAAAAAGCAGGAGAAGGCGAAAGAGGCGATGAAACAACGGATCGTGGCAAACATTAATGCCTACAGGCCCCTTCGTTTTCCGCGGGTGGATATTCCCATCGAGATCGACGGAAAGAAACTCGATTATTCCTTCTTTTTCAACTCCTACACCCGAAGGTTAGGCGTCCGGCAATACGTCACGGTCATGTTGACGCCGGCCGTGTATTGCCGGGGGGAAATCGAACTGGACGGGAAAAAAACGCCCGTCGTCGTCCTCGATCACAACAGCAACGGCCGCTTCGACGACGTGATGACCGTCATGCAAATCGGGCCGGGGGAGCGGCTCTACCCGCAATACGGCGACGTCTTGCTGATCGATCCCGAGCACATGACGCCCGTAGAGATGCGCCGCGGGTCCAGTGCCCATCGCCAATACCTGGCCCGGCTCAATCAATACGAAGGCAAATTTATTGAAATGAAGGTCTCTCCGACGGGCGACGCGCTGTCGTGGTCGCCCGCAGAAGCGGCGTTCGGAAAGATCGTCAGCGACCACTCCTTCAGCGCGTTGGAGTTGATCGGCGACCTGGGCTACCTCTCGCTGAACTTGCCGAAATCGCAGCCGGTCGAGATCCCCGCCGGCGATTGGCACATGCTCTCTTATGTACTTCAAGGGGAGCAAGAAATGCCGCCTGAAGCGAAAAACGAGACCGAGAAAAAAGACGAAAACCAACTTCTCCGGGAGGCTCTTCGAAAGACGAAACGTTCTTCGACCCTCCAGGCGCGCGGCTCCGGCAAGAATGCGATCATCCATATCGAGGCCGGGCAGACCGCGACTTTAAAATACGGCCCCCCGTATCGACTCTCTGTCACGCCCAGTTATCAGCCCGGCACGGTCCGGTTTTCGCTTGTCATGCAGGGCGCCCAGGGCGAACAGGTCACCAGCCTGACGGTCGACGGCAAGCGCCCCCCCAAGCCGGAGTTGACGATCACCGATCCGAAAGGCGAAGTCGTCCAAAAGGGCAACTTCGAATACGGCTGAGGCTTCACTTGTCGGTACTCGTGGCGAGTACCGGAGGAACCGGCGGACGAATATCGCGTGGCGGTCAAGATGGACGCCGGGCCGTTTGCCGTGGAAGAATCGGAACCGGCGGTGATCCGGAAATCGGAATTGAAACCGCCTAAAAACAACAAGTTGAACGCACTTCTCGACTTGCTCTGAGGTTGAACGTAACGCGATCCATCCCTATCGGAGAATACGTTTATGAAACCACGGGATCCTTTGTTGATCGGATTTATCGCCGGCGCCGCGGCGCTGCTGGCGGCGGGTGGTGCGGCCCAGGCCGAAAAGTCCACGCTGGAACTGGTGCGTTTGGATTCGCAACAGAATTTCAGCATCCAGACCTATTTGTACCGCTACGTATCGTCCCAGCCATTTTTCATGCAGATCCAGGAGGGAAAAGCGGTCCGGAATTCGGAGGACAAGTTCTCCGAGGTCGTGAAGAAAGAGCCGGAGAAGTATTTCTCCAAGCATCCTTTCCGCGGCGCGGCGAAGCTCGGCTCGCAGCAATACGGCTTCGTGCTGGACAAGAAGGATGAAAAATCGGACGGGTACGACCGCCTGTATTTTGACCTGAACGGCAACGGCGACCTGACGGACGATAAGCCGATCGACGGTAAATTTCAGACGTATTCGTTGGGGAGCGGGTCCACCAGCTACGGACATTGCCGGTTTCCCCGCGCCGACCTGACGATCGAGGTGGACGGACAAAAGCTCGACTACTCCTTCCTCTTCAGCGTGAATGCGCAAGAGCAGGAAAACTTTTGTTACGTCAACGCCCAGTTGTCGGCAGCCGCGTACCGCAAGGGCGAAATCACGCTGGGGGGCAAGCCGCGGAAAATCGCCGTGATCGACTTCAACAGCAACGGCCGGTTCGACGACCTGCTTACCCTGCCTGAGAGCAATCACGGCCCCCAGGGAGAACTCTATTCGCGGGACGGCGACAAGCTCTTGATCGATCCCGAGGAAAGCACCGCCCTCTTTGCGGGCCGCGTGGTGGACGCCCACCAGCAATATCTTTCCAAGTTGAATGCCCTGGATGGCAAGTTCTACGAAGTCAAGGTGACTCCCTCGGGAGATGAAATCACGTGGACCCCCGCCGCGCCGACCCTCGGGCAAGTCGTCAGTCCCCATGCGCCGTGCAGCGTAACCCTGCTCGGTCCCCAGGGCTACCTGGTGCTGGACCTGAAGAAATCCCAGCCTGCTGCCGTGCCCGTGGGCACGTGGCGGGTCCTGGGCTATGACATCACCGTGCCTTGGGAGGAGGAAGCCAAGAAGAAGGAGGAGGAGGAGAAAGCAAAAAAGGAGGCCGCCGAAAAGAAGGAGAAAAAGCCCGCCGCGAAGCCGTCGCTGTTCGGCGCCTTGAAAAAGGCGATCCTCAGCGCCGCCCCGGAATCCTCCTCGTCGCCGGTGGAATCGAAGGACTCGATCGTTTCCGCCAACGGGTCCTCGAACGGCACGCCGGTGATCGTCGAAGCCGGCGAGACGACGACGCTCAAATTCGGCCCGCCGTATTCACTCCACGTGAACGTTTACAGCAATCCGGGACAGGCCTATCTGAATCTTCAAATCACGGGTTCCGACAAGGAGACCGTCTCCAACATGACGGTCAAGGGGCAGCGTCCCGAGAAACCGAAATTTTCGATCACCGATTCCCAGGGCGAAGTCGTCAAAAAAGGCAGCTTCGACTATGGCTGAGGTTTCACCTGCTCGTACTCGTGGCGAGTACCTGACCAGTTGGCCGACGAATATAAAGTTAAAGTGACCATGAACGCCGGACCGTTCGCCATCGCGGACTCCGAACCGACGGTGATCCGCAAGGCGGAGTTGCAACCCGCCCTGATGAAAACCGAAGACCAGGCAGGAGACGGATCCAAAGAAGAGGATGAAGAAAAAAGTGAAGAGCAAGAAGAAGGGGGTAAATAGCGTGTCACTTCCCGATCCACCCCCCCCCGCAGCGAACTTGTCAGGCGAAGTTGTCGCGAAGGGCCTGTTCGAGGCGTCCGAGGTCGGTTCGTTCCAGGCGTTTCAATACGAGTTCCCAGCGATAGGCGAGGCTTCCGCCTTCATCGTGGAAGCGGTGCTTGAAGAGGGTGTCGAAGGCGCGGCGCCGTTTGCGGTACTCCTGTTGAATCCTGTCGAAATGGACGATCAAAGCGCCAAGATACGCCTCGGCGAATTTCGCCGGCTCCGGGAGCAGCGCGGTCCGCTTGTTCACCGGCGCGGCGTAATCAGGAGCAAAGTGGTGCAGCGGAGTCGTGTAATCGTCGAAGGCCCCGGTGGATTCGGAGACCACCAGGTCGACCGGCAGCCCGTTCTCGTCTTCGATCAAGACTTCGTCACCGTCGTCGAAGATCACCGTGCCGTCCAGGTCGCGGCGGCAGACGATCAGATTGGGAGCGGCGGCCCGGCCCAATAGCTCGGCGAACCGCAGTGCGAAATCGGGATTCTCAAACCGGCACCGCGGCACCATGTCCGTGGCCATGCCGCGGATGTAGTCCCGCTCGAAGTACGGCGTCCAGATCCGCGCGCCGTGGTAGCACTCCTGGCGGCCGTGATAGCTTTCGCCGATCTTGCAGGCGGTCAGGCGGTGGGGGAGATTCATTCCCAGTTGCCGGCAGGCCAGCCGCCGGTCGAGGATGTACTCCGTGTATTCCTCGGACTCCATGATCGCGCGGAGCAGCGGTTTTCCTTCGTCGAGGTGCTCGCGGACTCCCCACCGCTGCATGCGGAGGATTTTCAGGATCTGCCCGGCCTCCCCGCGGCGCTTCAATTCGACGACGTACACCCCGCGCCGTCCGCCGGCGACCCTGCGCCGCGCCAACGGCGTCACCACCCGGCCCACGTTGACGTATTCCACGTCGCCGTATTCCCGGACGAGATTGAAGATAAATCCCCGGGCCTTGTCGTCGCTGCGGAACGCCGGCTCGCAGCGTCCCGTCTCGGAGCGGGCCTCGTCCAGCACCTCGTCGAAGATTAACTCCCCCTGCTCGATCCGCCCGCCGGGCAGCCACTGGATTTGCATGTAGAATTCCGTGCCTAGGCCCAGCAGCGCCTCCTCCGAAACCACGTCCTCGCCGTGCGGCACCAGGGCGACGAACATCCGCCACCGCCACTCAGGATTTTCCACGTCGTCCTGGCGCAGTTCGGGCCGGACCGTCGCAGAGAGCTTGAGCAGCAGTTCGGCGTGGGCCGACCGCAAGGCCGGCGGATCCAACGCCGAAAAATCGACGCCCGTCAGCGCGTCCCGAAACGTCGGATCGGCCAGGAAAAAGTCGATCTCCGGGTAATCCAATCCGTTTCGGCAGGTGCAGTACCGCCGGATTTCGGTGAGATGGCTCCTGAGGTCCTCGTCGCCGAGCGCGCGGAGCCGGGCGAACTCCTGGCCGGTCAGCAGCCGCGTGCCGGTGGACTGGCTGTAATAGTAGATCTCCCGGTGGCCGATGCCGATCCGCGAGGCGGCGATCATCGCCTTCATCTCGGCCACCGTTTTCGGCAGGGGCGTGATCCGCCAACTCTCGCCCCGCCGCTTGATGGCGTTGCGGACCCGCGTGTCCAGGGCGTTGAGAAAATGGATTTGGGTCTTGGGAACCATCGTCTGCAGCAACTCGTCGGCGGCAAAGCAGAGCGCCATGTTCTCCGGATCGGGCCGGATCAGGATCACGCCGTCGTTCATGATCAGGTCTACGGCGCTCCGCCAGACAGCCGACCGCTCTTCCTCGTCCAGAGGCCCCAAGCCGCTGGTGCCCCGCTGCTCGTCGAGTTGGTCCAGGTAGGCCGACCGCTGCGTGGCGTGGATGCCCGGCAGAGTGATAACCGCGTTTTCGTAGGGCAGAACCGTCCCGATCCGCGCGAGGAGTCGCCCCCGATCGTCGGTGGCCAGCGGATGCGGTCCAATGATGCGCGGCTGCATGAAAGGAGAGCCGGCGGCTGTCCGGCTCGCGAAGTCGCCTCTTCCCCCTTATAAAATGGGCGGCATCAGATTTGAACTGATGACCTCCACGGTGTGAGCATGGCGCTCTAACCAACTGAGCTAGCCGCCCAAACTGCCTATTATTGTACCTGATTGGGAAGCCGAGAAAAGGTGGGCCGGGATTGTAAATTTAAGGTGGGGAGGCCGGATTTTCCACTTCTTTCCCGTGACCGCCGGTCGCGGCTTTCCAGGGGGCGATTTACCCCGGCGGGGGTTCGAACTTCGGGGCGGTCGTTTCTTCCCGATCGAGGCAGTCTTCACTCGAAGGTGATGAGTTGGCGCCCATCTCGGAGTTGATCTCGGAGGTTGCGGCGTTGATCTCGTGTTGGATGTTTTGCACGCTCCGGCGGAATTGGCTGAGATACTTACCCGCCTTGCGGCCGACTTCCGGCAGGTTTTTCCCGAAAAGCAGCACGGCAATCACGCCCAGCACCAACACTTCCGTCGGTCCGAGGCCGAAAAATTCACCCATAATTTACTCTTAAGTGGCTTCTTTCGGCGGCTCTTCCTTCTTCTCGATCTTGGCCTTGGCGGCCGTGTCCATATCGTCTTCGATTCCTTGAATGCCCTTCTTGAACTCCACGACTCCTCTCCCGAGGGAACGCATCACGCTGGGCAGCCGCGAGCCGAACAAGAGCAAGACGATGACGGCGACAATGATTAGCTCTGTAGTGCCAAGTCCAAACATTGCTGAATCCTTACGAAAAAACCGGATCGCGGTGCGGGGCATCCCTTCATTGAGACTCAATTGCCCCTCATTCAGGCGGGAATACCTCTGGCAGGAAACGCTCTCGCGCCGGAAGTTTTTGGCAGTCAACTTACTATTAATTCTACAACGGTTCCTCGACCTGTCAAAGGTCGAGTCGCGAGCACCCCCTCATACGAAGGGGATTTGTCGTTATTCCTGTGGAAAAAACAACCTCCCTGAGCTTGTCATCCGGAACCACCGGCGAATTTCCGCAATTCGGCCAGTTCCCGCTCGAAGCCGCCGCAGAGGATCGGGAACCGGCACCAGGTTTTTGGATCAAGGTTCTCGTCGTCCAGGTGGAACGACGGGGCGTAGCGTTCGCGTTTCCACTGGTTGCGGCACCAAAGGCGGAAGAACCGCTCCACCCAGAGGTGTAGCTGGGCCGAGGCGTATTGCGGAAACTGCACCCGCATCAGACGATACACTTCCATCGGCGGCAGGCGGTCGCGAATGGCCGATCTTTCGATGGCGTCAAGCACGACGTAGGGCATCAAGTCGTCTTCGTCAGTCTGGTACGACTCGGGCGGGCGGAGTTCCGCGGTGGGCGGCAGCTTGATGACGGCCTCCAGGGCGGGGATCGGCTGCAGACCCACCGGGCCGACGCTTTGCAGCCATCGCAGCCACGTGAGCAGATACGCCTTGTCGATGCCGGCGATGGGAGAGAGTCCGCCGCAGGTGTCGCCGTCCATGGTGGCGTACCCGACGGCCGCCTCGCTACGGTTGCTGGTGGCCAGGAGCAAAGCGCCCAGGACGTTGGCCAGCAGCCAAACGCTCGGGCCGCGGACCCGGGCCTGGATGTTCTGTAGCGCCAGGTCGTCGGTCTCCCAGGTCAGTTTTCGCCCCAACACGGCCTCGATGTTACCGACGTAGGCCGACACCAGATCGTCGATCGTCAGGGTGGTAAATTCCGCGCCGAGGGCCTCGGCCACGGCCCGGGCCGACTCCCGGGTCTTCGGGCTGCTATTCTTGCTGGCCTGGTACATGCAGTGCAGCAGCCGATGGACCCGATCAGGGTGCGTTTCGGCTTCGGCAATCTGCGGGATATGGCGCAACGCGGCGTTAAAATCCTCCGGGCCAAGCTCGTCGGCGGCCAGCTCGATCATCATTGCTACCAGGCAGGCGACGGCCGACGAATCGACCCCACCGCTTAAGCTGACTACGAATCCCCGCGATCGGCTCTTCCGCAGGTAATCGAACAATCCGAGGCCCAGCGCCCGGGTGAATTCCTCCTCTTTTACATAGGGGCCGGTCTCCCAGGCGGCCGGCTGAGGGGCGGGCACCTCGGGTTCGACGGCCAGCCACGAAAACGGGCAGACGACTTCGTTTGGATTGACTCCCTGCAAGTCGGGCTGGTAACTGAGCATCCGCGCGGCGCTTAGCCGGGTTGCCGCCGCGTCGACGACCGCCGTGGTCAGCACCCAGGGGCGGAAGGAGAGCCGAGGACCTTGGGCGAGCATCTTCCCCCCCGCGGCGATCATCGCCCCGCCGTCGTAAATCACCCGGCCGGCCTCGTTGCCCAGCAGGTTTGCATAAACGTAACTGACGTGGAACACCCGGGAGCCTTCCAATACCAGCCGCCGACGGATTTCCTGCTTGCCGAAGGCGAAATGGCTGGCGCTGGGATTGAGAATCACGTCGACGGCCTGGGCGCTCAACGCCCCGCCGGGCCGGGAAGCGACCCAGGCGTCCTCGCAGATCTCGAAGCCGATCTTGATTCCGCCGCAATCGAACGTCAGATCGCCGATCCGGTACTCCGAGCCGCGAAGCCGGAGAACGTCGGAAACGCCCTGCGGCCAGGGCTTGAACCATCGCGGCTCGTAGTGCAGCCCGTCACCGCAGAGAAACCGTTTCGGCACGAAACCTGCGATCCTGCCGTCCACTGCCAGGCAAGCACAGTTGAAAAGCGCATGACGGTGCAGCACGGGCAGCCCC
Organism: Pirellulales bacterium; assembly: GCA_016936015.1. GTDB lineage: Bacteria > Planctomycetota > Planctomycetia > Pirellulales > Thermoguttaceae > JAFGPV01. The sequence continues at coordinate 80,461 of JAFGPV010000078.1, read as the reverse complement.
AGGCAGACGATCATCCCTTCCGTGGCGGGCAGGATCTCCAGCAGCACGTCCAGTGCGGTGGCTTGCAGTCCCGGCCCGTGAAAGGCGTCTTCACAACCGTAGCCGGTGATGCACAACTCCGGCAGGCAGAGCAGCGGTGCCTCGGCGTGCCGGGCCGCACGAATCGCCGCCAGGATGTTCTGTTTGTTGCCGTTCCAATCCAGCGGCGTCTGGTTCAATACGGCGGCGGCAAGTCGGAGTCGGGTCATAGGATTCGTTGGTCGAAAGTCGATGGTCGAAAGTCGAAGACGGAGGATCAAAGACTGTAACTCGACTATCGACCTTCGACCCTCGAACTTCGACTCGCGGATATCATCTCCATTTTCCGCTCGTGCAGACCTTTTTCCAAGCCCACCGGGTATTGATGCGGGTGGACGAAACGTTTGACCCCCGGGTGAAACTGGGCAAGCTGTGCCTGAGCGTGACGGCGGCTCTCCTCTAAAGACGGCGGTGTGTACACCCGCCGGCCACCGCGGAAGACCGGTACCAGCAAGTTCTTGGCGGGTGTTGCCGCCGGCATCGTCTTGTGCCGGGTGGCGTCCAACGGATCGACCAAGATGCAATCGCCGCCGGGCGGTTGCTCAACGTCATAGATCATGTCGCCGATGGCCTCCCGATTCTTCGCTTCGCTCAGAAAGACTTTTGTTCCTTGAGTTTCTTGAAAAAATCGCCTCACTTGCAAGATGCCGGGCGTGGAAGTTTTGATTGCCTGTTCGGAAACCTTTACCTTGTATTGCCAGGGTTGTCCTGGTTGCCGGATGGCAGAAAGCTTGTAAACCCCTCCCAACGCGGGCTGATCTTCGGCGGTAACCAGCCGCGTGCCGACGCCCCAGACGCCGATCCTCGCCCCCTGGTCCTTCAACGAGTCGATGACGTGCTCGTCGAGGTCGTTCGAGGCGATGATGACGGCGTCGGGAAATCCGGCTTTGTCGAGCATCCGCCGGGCCTCGATGCTCAGGTAGGCTAGGTCGCCGGAATCGAGCCGGATGCCGGCAATTTCGTGACCCTGGGCCCGCAATTCCTTCGCCGCATCAATGGCATGCTGCACGCCCGAAAGCGTGTCGTAGGTATCGACCAGGAACACGCAGTTGTTGGGCATCGCCCGAGCGTATTGGCGGAAAGCCGTCAGTTCATCGTCGAAGCAGAGAATCCAGCTATGGGCGTGTGTCCCCCGCACGGGAATGTCGAAAAGCTTGCCGGCCAGTACGTTCGAGGTTGCGACACACCCGCCGAGATAGGCCGCCCGGCTGGCGGCCAGCGCCCCGTCGATTCCTTGTGCCCGGCGCAGGCCGAATTCCAAGACGTCGTCTCCCCGCGCCGCCGCGACCACCCGGGCCGCCTTGGTGGCAATCAGCGTCTGAAAATTGAAGATATTCAGCAGCGCCGTCTCCAGAAGCTGCGATTCCAACAACGGGCCTTGCACCCGGACCAACGGCTCCTGCGGAAAGACGACGGTCCCCTCCGGCACGGCGTCGACGTCGCACTGAAGCCGCAGTTCGCCAAGCAGATCGAGGAATTCCGCCTCGAATAGCGGCCGGCCGTCGTTGCCGGCAAGCGAGGCCAGATAGTCCCGATCCGACCGGTCGAAACTCAGGTTTTCGAGAAACTCGATTGCCGGGGCCAATCCGGCGGCGATCGCGTATCCGCCGCCAAACGGCGGGCTGCGAAAGAACAGGTGAAACACCGCCTCCCGCCGGGCCAATCCCTGCTTCCAATAGCCGTAGGCCATTGTCAGTTCGTAGAGATCGGTCAACAATCCCAACGACGTCCGGTAAATGGTGTGTAGGGTGCTCATAGACTGATATTCTTGTTTCCGCAGCATTGTAACCATTAATCCTATCTCCTTCCATTCTCTTCTCCAGTCCAGTCCTTGAGACGGCTCCTTGCCAACCCACCGAGAAAGGGGTAGGATGATTAATATCGGAAATATTCCTTTGTGTTGAGATCGCCGAGATTTGAAGTAATCGATGAGCCAGAATTCCGACCGCCCGAAATCCGATGACGCCGCCGACCTGTCGGGCCGGCGGTTGGGGGATTTTCAACTGCTGCGGCGATTGGGCCGGGGGGCGATGGCCGAGGTCTATCTGGCCGAGCAGTGCAGTCTGAAGCGGCGCGTGGCGCTGAAGATCCTCAAGGCCGACCATGCCGCCGATCCGACCTATCTCCAGCGGTTTACCATCGAAGCCCAGGCCGCCGCAGCCTTGGTCCACGCCAACATCGTGCAGATTTATGAGGTGGGCAAACTCGACGGCTGGCACTACATCGCCCAGGAATACGTCCAAGGGCTGAACCTTCGCGAATGGCTGCAGCGCAACGGCCCACCCCATCTCCCCCAGGCGTTGTCGATCATGCGGCAGGTGGCCGCCGCCCTGGCCAAAGCCGGCGAGCACGGCGTGGTCCACCGCGACATCAAGCCGGAAAACATCATGATTACCGCCGAGGGTGAAGTAAAGGTCGCCGACTTCGGATTGGCACGCCACACCCGAAGCCAGGACGGCCCGCAACTGACGGAAATCGGAATTACATTGGGTACTCCTCTGTACATGAGTCCAGAGCAGGTCGAGGGGAAGCCGCTTGATCCACGGAGCGATCTCTATTCGTTTGGGGTGACGTGCTATCAGATGCTGGCCGGAACGCCCCCTTTTACCGGCGATACGGCGTTGGCCGTTGCGGTGCAACACGTTAAAACGCCCCCTCGGCCGTTGACGGAACTCCGGGCGGATCTTCCGCCGGCGCTGTGCCAATTGGTCCACTCCCTGCTGGAAAAGGATCCCCGTCAGCGTTGCCCCTCGGCCCGGGAGTTGCTCCGCAACCTTCGCCAATTATGGAATGAATTCGTCCCGCCGGATTGGCAGGAAGGAGTTGTCGGCTGGGAAACGGTGGGCGAGACTGCTCCCAGCCCCCACGCCGCCGTTACTGAGCATTTAGAGGGCCTTATGAAAACCCTGGCCGTGGACCAACCTTCCCGACGCCTCAGATACGGCGTGATCGCGGGGGCGGCAGCGGCTTTTCTCCTCGGTGTTTTTCTGGCTTGGCTGACAGTGGTCAAACGGCCCCTCCTGGCGGACGCCCAAATTGCCTCCTCTTCCTTTCCCAAGGAAAGCAACGTGCATCGGCAATGGCTGCTGGCCAGCAAATGGGGCACGGCCGAGGCCTGGCAGAGCATCGAACGGTACTTTCCCAAGAAAACGTATTACGTCCTCCACGCCAAACAACAGTTGGCGCTCCTTTATCTTCAGGAGGGTGATTACGGCCGGGCGTTGAACCTCTTCGAGCAACTGGCTCAGGCAACCTATGAGCCGATCCGCGCCTTCGGATTGGCTGGCTGGGGCAGCGTGCTGTGTTTACAGGGAAAAAATCAGGAATCCTCGGAAGTATTACAGGAATTTTGGCAGATCCACGGCAAACTGCAGAATGGCCGCATGAAGCAACTTCTGGAAAAAACCATCCAACAAAACCGCTCCAAACTCGGTTCCCTGCCCAACAGCGAAGATTGGGACCAATACCTGCGCAGTTTATTCAAAGAGGAATCGGAGGAGCCTGAAAAGACCATTGACAGCCCTTAAGGGCTTTGTTAAAAACAAAAACAGTAAAGCCCCCTTCGTCTAGTGGCCTAGGACATCGGGTTCTCAGTCCGAGAACAGGGGTTCGACTCCCCTAGGGGGTATTTTGTAATCGGGATGACGTTTGGAATTGTTTACACCGTTTCTTCCGCCGGATTTTCAGAACGGCTTTTGCGGTGGGGGCGGATGGAGAGGGCCTCGCCGTCGAGTTGGCCGAGGCATTGGGGGGAGATGCGGCAGTGGACGATGATTCGCGCGTCGACGAAGTGCTTTGAGAGGATCTCGCCGTGGGCGGCCAGGTAGGCCAACATCCGTCCATTGTCAAGACTAAGCTCCACGTCCACGTCGGCGAACGTGCGGCTGAGAGTTTCGCTGACGGCCGCGGCAAGCCGTTGCAGGCCGGCGCCGCTCCGGGCGCTGATCGGCAGCGCCTGGGGATAACGGCCCAGCAGGCCGTCGATCCGCAAACGGTTGGGCAGGCAGTCGATTTTATTCAGCACCAGCAGCGTGTCTTTGCGTTGGATGCCAATCTCTTCCAACACCTGGTAGGTTGCGGAAATTTGTTCATAGACGGCCGGGTTGCCGGCATCGGCCACGTGGAGCAAGAGATGGGCCTGCCGGGCCTCTTCCAACGTGGCTTTGAAACTTTCGACTAGGTGGTGCGGCAGATTGCGGATGAAGCCGACGGTGTCGCTTAACAGCACCGGCCCCCAGCCGGGCAACTGCCAGCGCCGCGTGCGGGTGTCGAGCGTGGCGAACAGCGAATCGGCCACGTGGACGCCGGCGCCGGTCAGGGCGTTCATCAGCGTGCTCTTGCCGGCGTTGGTGTAGCCCACCAGCGAGACGGTCAGCAGATCCTGCCGGGCAGCCACTTCCCGCTGCTTGCGGCGCTCGATGATCCGCAGTTGCTTCCGGAGGTCCTTGATGCGGTTTTCGACCAGCCGGCGGTCTTCTTCCAACTGGGTTTCGCCGGGTCCGCGGAGCCCGACGCCTTTTTTCTGCCGCGAGAGGTGCGTCCACATCCGTTTCAACCGCGGCATGGCGTATTCGTATTGGGCCAACTCGACGGCCAACCGGGCCTGATGGGTCTTCGCCCGGCCGGCAAAGATATCCAGAATCAACTCCGTCCGGTCGAGGACCTTGATTTGCAAGGCCCGTTCCAGGTTCCGGGTCTGGCCGGGGCTGAGGTCGTTGTCGAACAGGGCCACGTCGGCCTTGGCGGATCGGACCAGGGCCGACAGTTCCTCGACCTTGCCTTTGCCTAGATAGGTGGCGGCGTCGGGCGTTTCGCGCCGCTGAAGGATTTTGCCGGCCACCTGGAGCCCGGCCGCCTGGGCCAGACCTTCCAGCTCTTCCAGCGGCGCGACTTCCGCCGGTTGGTCGGGCAAGAGCACGCCTACCAGAACCGCCGTTTCGCTGACCAAGCCCTCGGTGCGGATCAAGTCAATCACGATGCGTCTCGGTCTCCTCCGAAATTAACGCCTGATGGTTTGAAGCTCCCGCTCGGCCATCCATTCCGCATGGCCCTGCAATCCCTTTTCGCGGATTTGTTGAATGCAGGCGTAGCGGTCGGAGCGGAAAAACCAAGCGAACAGCTTGGAAATAATTATCCTGTCTCACCGGTTCGAAGTTTACAGTAGCTTTCGTAGCGTCGGGCGTCGAGCCGGCCGTCGGCCACGGCGTTCTTGACGGCGCAGCCAGCTTCGTGAGTATGGGTGCAGTCGGGGAACCGGCAGAGATGGGCGTACGGCCGGAGGTCACGGTAACAGCCCTCGATCTCCTCGGCAATTGTATCCCACAGTTGGAACTGCCGGATGCCGGGGGTATCGACCACGTAACCGCCGTCGGCCAATGGGATGAGCTGCGCGGCGGCGGTGGTGTGTTTTCCTTTTTCGGTTTCCACGCTGACGGGTTGAACTTTCAAGTGCAAACTGGGATCGACGGCGTTCAGCAGGGACGACTTTCCCACGCCGCTTTGTCCCGCCACCACGCTGGAGCGGCCGATCAGCAGCCGCTTCAGACGCTCGACGTCGAAGCCCGTCACGGCGCTTAACAGCAAAACGGGGTAACCCATCTGGCTGTAGACGCCAACCAGGGGCTGCAACGCGGCGGGATCGACCAGATCGATCTTGTTGATGCAGATGACCGGCTGCACGCCGCCTTTTTCCGCGGCGACCAGCAGGCGGTCGATGAGGTTCGGTTTCAATCGCGGTTCGGCGGCGCTGGCCACCACGGCCAAAAAATCGACGTTGGTTACCAGCAGGTGCTGCCGCCCGCGGACCGAGCGGCTGAGTACGCCCCGCCGCGGTTCGATCCGCTCGATAAATCCTTCCTTGGGATGCGATTTTTCCACGGGTCGAAACAGCACGCGGTCGCCGGCGGTGACCACGTGGCGCTGTTCGGTGGCCAGCGTTTTCAGGATCCGCCGGGTGGCACAACGGTAGATCGTGCCGTCGGCGTCCTGCACGTGACTGTACAGTCCGTGAACGCGCAACACGCGGCCGGGCCGGCAACGCCGGAGGTCGACGGCCAGCGATACTACGTCGCCTCCGCTGGCTGCGGGACTTTCCTCGGCAACGATTGTCCGCCGCCGGGTCAATTCGCCTTTGCCGCTGACGCGCTCCTCGCGCACGAAGCGATCCTCCTGAAAACGCTGGGGATCGAAGTGCCGCGTCAGATCGGCGGAACGTGCGCGAGGAGAACGATTTTTACGGAACTCGGCGCGTATCTTTTTCTTTTTCGCCATTGATCGAGCAGGCGGCTGGCCTGCTGTTTCGTATCAGCCACCTCATCCGGGCTGGAATGCAATAGATAGGACAGGTTGACAACCTGTCCTACGTAATGAGGCAGGAAACCTGTAACAACGTTGTCGTTTACCGCGGCTGGTTCCGGAAGCGGATTTGCCCCGGCTTGTCCAACTTGTCAAGATCGTAGCGGATCTCACCGTATCGATCCGGCTCCGGCGGCGGTTTGCCGGGGATTTGTTTGGGCCGCTCCAGGCCGGCGCGTTCTAAAAGCGACTTGCCGAAAATTTCTCCTTCCACGACGTCGGGCGGCGGAGGTCCGACCGCCCCGAGGTCCATCGGTGAATAATGCATTTCGTAGCGGTGCTTGGCCACCGAGAGCGTGTCGCCCGGATCCAGCCGCTTTTCCGAGGTCCGGACGCCGTTGACCTTGATCCCATTGCGGCTGTTCAGGTCGCGGACGTACCAATAGCCGCCGGTCAGTGTCAGTTGACAATGGTGGGCCGAGACGTTCGAAAACCGCAATACGATGTCGCAGCTTTCGCGTCGGCCGACCAGCAGGCTCTTTTTCAATAAAGGGATGGGATCGCCACCCCCAACGGGAATCAATTCACCATACATGGCCTAATGTCTTTTCAGAAAGGATAGGGCAAGTGAAAAGGAAACCTTCGATCCGTCGGGATAATCCTTAGGAAAGGTTCCCATTTTCTGGACACCCTCGTATACAAGCGGGAATCATCGGACACCATGCAAAGGAGGTCGGCAAAGCCGACCTGATTGCTCAACCGAGTTCCTCCCCCTTCCGTGGTGCAAACTTTGGGTTAATATACCTTCCCATAAATGGGAGTTTTCAGTAGCCCATAAAGCAAGGTAAGATAATCTTTAACTTAAGTGTAGGCAAGAGTTACCTTGTCGTCAATCAATAAGTACAACCCGCTCTGCACGGCGGACCCCCACTCAGATACTGATTGGGATACAGCCGGGCTATTATATCATGCCTTGAATTTCTTTTTTCAGAGAAAATTTGGAGTAAAAGTCAGAAAATTGAGTCTGGACGCCGGATTTCTCTGTCCGAATCGGGACGGCACCTCCGGTCAGGGGGGGTGCATTTTCTGCGATCCGGAAAGTTTTAGCCCCTCGCGTCGGCTGAAATTGCCATCCTTAACCGCCCAAATTGAGGAGGGGATCAGGCACCTCTCCCCCCGGAAGGAGCCGGGAAAATATCTTGCCTATTTTCAACCGGCCACAAACACTTACGCCCCCACGGAGCGTCTTCGCCAAGCTTATGAGGAGCCTCTGGCCCATCCCCGGATCGTGGGCCTAGCGATTGGTACCCGGCCGGACTGTGTATCCAAACCGGTTCTCGATCTCCTCGAAGAAATTTCTCGGAAGACGTTTCTGGTGGTGGAATACGGCCTGCAAAGCATTCACGACCGCTCGCTGCGGTGGATGAACCGGGGACATCGGGCCGCCGCCTTCTTCGACGCCTTTGATCGGACCCGACGCCGGGGAATCCACGTCGGCGCGCACGTGATCCTCGGTCTGCCCGGCGAGTCGCCCGAGGACATGATCGCCACCGCCCGGGAACTGGCCGGTCTGGAACTCCACAGCGTCAAACTGCACAACCTCTACGCCGTGAAGAACACTCCGCTGGCCGAGATGGTCGAAAACGGAGAAATCTCGCTGCCGACGTTCGACGAGCACGTCCGCCGGGCTGCCGATTTCCTCGAGCACCTGCCGCCACGCGTCGTCATCGACCGCCTTAGCGGGGACGCTCCGCCACAGTACCTCGTCGGCCCGGCGTGGTGTCGCGATAAAACCGCCGTCCGCCGGGCCGTCGAGGCCGAGTTTCGTAAGCGGGGGACAAAACAGGGATCACGGTTTGAGAATCGAGTTTGATTTCTACCTGTGGGGTAAAGATCGTAAATACCAACCTTTTAGGACAAACCACTGCGATGCGGCAGGATGCCGCGTCTATATCCGCGACCACTGGTCGCGGCTTTCCAGTCGGTTGTCCAGGGTGGTATAATGCAACTTGATACGACGGGGAGCCGTCCGGGCGGCCGCCGGTCGGTTGTTCGCCGGCAACTTGTTTCTATTTTGCCGATGTCTGAGCGCCGACGGGAGGAAAGTCCGGGCACCAGAGGACGGGGTGATGGGTAACGCCCACCGGCCGCGAGGCCAGGGAAAGTGCCACAGAAAGCAAACCGCCCAGCCGCCGGTTCGCAAGGACTAACGGCCGGGTAAGGGTGAAACGGTGAGGTAAGAGCTCACCAGCAGGCCGGGTGACCGGCCTGGCTCGGCAAACCCCACCCGGTGCAAGGTCAAGCAGGGAGCAGTGGAACGCGGCAGGCTTTTGGGTCTTCCGCCTTCCCGCGGAGTGGTCCGGTCCGCTATCGACTTCCGGGTAGACCGCTGGAGGCGACGAGCAATCGTCGTCCTAGAGAAATGGTCGCCGCCGGGGTTTTACCGCCCCGGTCACAAAACCCGGCTTAAAGGACGACTCCCCGCCGTTTTTTAATACTAGAAGATCAACATGTTTAGCCCCGGCACTTGTGCCGGGTGGGCGTGGGATAACGCCCCGCTCCCGGCACAAGTGCCGGGGCTAAACTATCGGTTCTTCATGGTCCCATTTAGCATCCGAGGAAATTTCCGTGAACAGGAATCAACAATTTATTCCAGGAAGATTACTGCCGGTTCTCATGCTGTGTGCATTGTCTGCCGGTCCGGCGGCGGCTCAAATCGGTCCGCCTCAAGGCGAAACGGGCGGAGGTCTCTTCGGACCTTCCCTGGAGGAGAAAAATCCGGTGGACATCGAGGCCCAGTTCTCGATGCCGAAGGGCGAGGAGCGCCCGCGGTTGTTCATCACCGCCGATATCCAGGAAGGCTGGCACATCAACTCGATCACCCAGGCCCCCGGGGGGCCGCTCCGCACGGAAATCACGCTTACGCCGTCGGACCAGTACCGGTTAGCCGGGAACTTCCAGGCGTATCCCGAGCCGAAAAAAGAGAAAGAACCCGAATTCTACAAAGACCTCATCCTGGAGACACATTCCGGCACGGTCACCTGGTATGCACCGCTAGAACTGACCGCCGAAGCGGATCCGGCGAAACTGCGCATCAAAGGCCATGTGACGTTGCAGGCCTGCGACCCGGGTTCCTGCATGCGGTTAGAGTTGTCGTTTACCGCAAAGCCGGGACGGGGCAAAAACGTGCCCCAGGGGCAAGTACAAAATCCGGTCTCTGCGGTCAATCCTCCGCCGCCTTCTCCAGCCACATCGACTGAAAGCGCGACGGCAACGCCGAAGGCATCCGAGGAGCCGATTTCCAACTCGCCCGAATCCCTTTCCTTGGGACTTCAATTGGGTCTGGCCTTCGTCGCGGGATTAATTTTAAACCTGATGCCCTGCGTCCTGCCGGTGATCAGTTTGAAACTTTTGGCCTTTCTCAAGCAGGGCGGAGAAAGCCGGCTCCGCGTCTTCAGCCTGAACCTCTGGTACTCGGCCGGTTTGTTGTCGGTGTTCATGGTCCTAGCCGCCCTGGCGGGCTTGGCACACCTGGGTTGGGGCGAGCAGTTCACGCACGTCTGGTTCAAGGTGGCGTTATCGGCCCTGGTTTTCGTGATGGCCTTAAGTTTTTTGGGCGTGTGGCAGATCCCGATCCCCGGACTGGCCGGGGCCGGCCGGGTGGCGGATCTGCAGGAGCGTGAAGGGCCTGCCGGGGCGTTTTTCAAGGGCGTGTTCACCACCATCCTCGCCACACCGTGCAGCGGGCCGTTCCTGGGACCGATCCTCGGCTACCTGCTGAAGCAGCCGCCGCACGTTTCCTTTCTGGTTTTCGGAGCAATCGGCTTGGGTATGGCCTCGCCGTACCTGCTGATCGGGGCCTTTCCCCAGTTGATCCGCGTGCTGCCCAAGCCCGGCGGCTGGATGAAAACCCTGGAAGAGGTGATGGGATTTTTTCTGCTGGGCACTACCGTCTATTTGCTGCAAACTCTCCGCAGCATCTATTTTATTCCCACGGCGACGCTCCTGGTCGGATTGTGGTTTGCCTGCTGGCTGATTGGCCGGGTGCAGTTCTCCACCTCGCCGGCCAAACGCCTGGCCGCCTGGTGTATTGGCGCGGTTGCGGCAGCGGGCGTGGGCCTGCTGGCTTTTCAAGTGCTCTTAAGCGAGCCGAAGCTCCCCTGGCGGCCCTTTACGCCCGAGGCGTTGGCCCAGGCCCGGGCCGAGGGGAAAACCGTGATGGTCGATTTCACCGCCAACTGGTGTCCCAACTGCAAGTGGAACTCGAAATGGGCCATTGAAACCGAGGGTGTTCTGGAGATCGTCCAACAAAACGGAGTTGTTCCCCTGCTGGCCGATTGGACGGATCATTCGATTGTCATCAAAAAGGCCCTAAACGACCTGGGCTACAACTCCATTCCCCTGCTGGCGGTCTGGCCGGGATCGCCGAGCGACAAGCCCCCCATCGTCCTGCCGGATCTACTCAGTGAGAAACAAGTAATCGATGCCCTGGAAGAGGCGGGACCGTCGAAAAAGTAAAGTATTTATTCCATCCACGCCACACCTCTTGAGCCGCTTTCCGCGCGGCCGATGATCCAGCTTTTCAGCTTGCAGCGTTTGAATTGCTGCCGGATGCTCTCGGCGTAGAACGGGGCGACCACGAGCACCAGGCCGAGGCCCATGTTGAATACTTGGTCCATTTCGGCCTGCTCGACCTCGCCCTGTTGCTGGAGCCAGGTGAAGATCGGAGGCACGGGCCAGGCGCCGCGGTCGATCACGATCTGCACGCCCTCGGGCAGAATGCGGCCGAGGTTTTCGTGCAGTCCGCCGCCGGTAATGTGCGCGATGCCGTGCACCACGTTCTTGACGCGATAGTGGTTCAGCACCTTCCGGACCGGTCGGGCGTAGAGGACCGTCGGCTCCAACAGGGTCTCGCCCACCGTCCGGCCCAGTTCCTCGACGAAGTCGCCGACCTTCAATCCGACCATATCGAAGACGATCTTCCGCGCCAGGCTGTAGCCGTTGGAGTGCAATCCCGAGGAGGCCACGCCGACGGCCAGGTCACCCGGCTCGATCGCCCGGCCGTCGATCAGGTTGCGTTTCTCGACTACGCCCACGCAAAAGCCGGCCAGATCGTAGTCGCCCAGGGCGTAGAGGTCGGGCAGGATCGCCGTCTCGCCGCCCAGCAGGGCGCAGTCGCACTCGACGCACGCGCCGGCGATCCCTTCGACGAGCTGTTCCAACAGCATGGGATCGTCCTTGGGCAGGGCGATATAGTCGAGAAAGAACAGCGGCTCGGCCCCACAGCACAGCGCGTCGTTGACGCTCATTGCCACCAGGTCGACACCGACGGTGTTGTGCACCCCCATCGCGATGGCCACCTTCAGCTTCGTTCCCACGCCGTCGGTGCACGATACCAGGACCGGTTCCTGATAATTCCGGGCGAAGAGTTGACTGGGAAAATCGAGTTGGAACAGGCCGGCAAAGCCGTCGTCCAGGGGGAGCACCCGGGGCGTGGAGGTCCGGGCAAGCAGCTTGGGCAACCGCGCCATTGCCTGCCGATAGACCTCTAAATCCACGCCGGCGTCTTTGTAGGTTGCTTTGGCCATACAGGTGGCTTTCCAAGGATATATCAAGTCCCTAATTTTAATCCTTCCGCTTTTCTCCTTCTACCCTCCATCTTCCACTTTACAGTGCCGGAATCATCCACGTCAGGACATAGGCCTGGAGGACGGTCAGCAGGCCCATCAGGGCGGCCAGGGCGAGGCTGTGGAAGAAGACGAAGCGGAGGATTTGGCCCTCGCTGCCCGACTGGCCCGTGGCCACCGCGGCGACGACGATGCTCTGGGCGTCGATCATCTTGCCCATCACGCCGCCGGTGCTGTTCGAGGCGACGATCAGGACCTCAGGGAGGTGCAACTGGTTGGCGGTGATCCGCTGCAGGCTGCCGAACAGGGCGTTGGCCGAGGTGTCCGATCCGGTCAGGGCCACGCCCAGCCAACCCAAAAGCGGCGCGAAAAACGGATAGAGCCAACCGGTGTGGGTAAAGGCCAGGCCGAGGGTGGCGTCCATCCCGCTGTATTTCGTCAGAAAGGCCAGGCCCAACATGCAGGCGATGGTCGTCAGCGCCCAGCGGACGCGGTACAGGGTGTGGAGGAATTCCCTGAGGAAATCCTTCCATCCGATCCGCAGCCAGAAGGCCGAGAGGACCGCGGCCAGGAAAATGCTGGTTCCCGTGGACGATAGCCAGTTGAAGTCGTATTGTGCCGGCTCGGGCGAGGCCGCCCGGTTGGATCCCTTGGGGATCTCGACCACGGGCGCGGTGCGATAGATTCGGTTGTGCAGCCGGGGGATTTGGACCGTGATTTTGCTGATTCCGCGGAGGGGATTACCCATTCCGCCGTCGAGCCGCTGCTTCCAGGTCGGCCAGCCCCAGAGGAAGACCATGAGGGACAGGATCGCCCAAGGCATCCAGGCGTAAACCACTTGCCGGGTAGAAAGAGACCCATGAGAAACGCCCCGCGGCGGCGGCCGCGTGGGTGAAAGGGGAGCGGGTTCACCCCCGGGATTGCCCTCCCGGGGCGTTGGGAAAGTTGTGGGGGATTCTTCCGGGAAGCGCCAGATTTCCTTTGGTTGCCAGAACCTGAGAAAGACGATCAGAATGGCCATTGAACCGACGCCGCCGAATACGTCAACCAGCGTGGGACCGTGGAAGTTCGAGGAGAGGAACTGGATCAGGGCGAAGCTGCCGCCGCCGACGGCAATTGCGGGCCAGCAGCCTTTGACGCCCTTCCAGCCCGACATGGTCGCCACGAGCCAGGCAGGAATAATCAGCGAGAAGAAGGGCAACTGCCGGCCGGCCATCTGACTGAGGGCCATCTCGGGCAATCCCGAAACCTTGGCCAACGTGAGGATCGGGGTGCCTAAGGCTCCAAAGGCGACCGGCGCGGTGTTGGCGATCAGCGACAGACCGGCGGCATAGAGGGGCGAGAACCCAAGGCCGATCAGCACCGCAGCCGTAATGGCCACGGGCGTGCCGAATCCGGCGGCGCCTTCCAGAAACGTGCCGAAGCAAAAGGCAATTAACAGGGCTTGGATCCGGCGGTCGGGCGAGATGGCCGCCACCGAACGCTTGACGATCTCGAACTGCCCGGTGCGGACCGTCAGTTGATAGAGGAAGACGGCGTTCAGGACGATCCAGCCGATGGGGAACAGGCCAAAACAAGCTCCTTCGCAGGACGCCGCCAGTGCGGCATCCCAAGGCATGGTGAATCCGAAGACCGCCGTGCACCAGGCCGAGATCAAGGCAATCGCCGCCGCCCGGGGCGCCGAAATTCCCGCCGCCAAAAGACCCAACAGCAACACGATCGGCAATCCGGCCGCCAGCGTGGACCAAACTGCGGAGTCAAACGGATTATAGACTTGAACCCATTCCACGGGCGGCACTCCTTGGGAGAAACGGAAATGTAAAATGACATGATAAAGGAGGGGCATTCCCCCTACAAGTTATTGAACGGCGGCGTTTGATTGATGCCGATGCGGCCAATGATCGTTGTTCCACCGCAAACACGGCTGTTCCAGCCGAGTTTGCTGGTCTTTGGGCCGTGGAACGGTGCATTGGCAATGCAGGGCTCAATAACACTTTGGTTTACGGGCCGTGTCGAGACAATGGATTGGCGAGGATTTTTTGCTTGAATTGTTGCGTGTTTTGGGGTGGAATATTTGCACAATACGGGGGTGCGAAGTGCCGGAATTTACGGGGTTGCGCGCGAATTGTTGTGGCTGAATTTTTGAGCACTTGCGGGGCGTGAAGGCCGTTTGGATCGGTGTTTTTCGAGGTTTGGTTATTTTTTTCGCTGTTTCTCTGACCGGAGTTTTTGACGTTTTAAAATACCCGAAGAAATGCAGCTTTGCTTTTTTCCCCGGGAAATACAGGATTTTTTGGGGTGGATTTTTTGCCGCGGGGGTTTGAGGGAGGAACCGATTGTTGTGCGTCGGAAGGGCACTGGCGGAGCCGGCGACACACCAGATTATTTTGGTCAATGGAGGTGTCGATCGGGCAATTCTGAGCATTTTCCATCCCTTGTTGGCGGGGATTGTGGTTACGAGTAGTTTTCGTTGCGGAAACGTGGCCGGCCTGTTGCCTTTCGCTCCGCGAAAGCAGCAGTCAATCCACGCTTCTTTCGCGGAGCGAAAGGCAACTGTGGGAGGCGTATTGTGCAGCAAATTTCGATTCTTCCACGATTTTTCTTTTTGGGGGCATCTCTTTTCGGGCAAGCGGCGGACGTTGGACGGCGAAGGGGCGCATATTTTCCACGCAGGGGAGAATGGCTTTCGAGGGGAGATATATGTACTTTTGTACATTATATCAAAGCAAGACGAGAATACAAGATCCGTTTTTAGCCACCTTTTGGGAGGAGAAGGGAGGGTATAGCTTGTTAAACGAGACCTTTCGGCGGCAGGCAGCCGAGGCGTTTTTCGAGGGGGAGGGGTTGGCCGTCGACGTCGGTCAGGGGGAGGGGGGGATGGTTGCGCTGGGTCAGCAGGGAGACGGCGATCATGAGCGCGACGGAGATCAGCAGGGCAGGGGTGCAACTGATATACACGGCGTCCCAGACGGCGTCTTCGAGGTTGAGCGCGCCTTCGACGGTGTTGGCGGCTTGGGTTTCGGCGTGGTAGAAGTAAAAAAAGCCGGCCAACCAGGCCAGGAATCCGCCGAGAAAGGCGGCAACGGCCCCGGCGGCGTTGGCCTTCTTCCAATACATGCCGAAGGCGAAGGGCGCGAACAGGCCGACCAGGAGAATCGCCCAGGAAATGGTGGCCAACCGGTAAATGGTGGCGATCGCCACGGCAATGACGATGCTCATCGTCCCGTTGACCACGACCATGATCCGCGTCCAGAGGAGTTTCTGCCGGTCGGACAAACCGGGCCGCCACCAGGGAAGGATGTTTTCCGTCACCACCGAGGCGCCGGCGAGGATGGAACTGTCGGAGGTGCTCATCAAGGCCGAAGACAACGCGGCCACGAAGACGGCGGCGACGACGGGGGGCGTGTATTTCAAGGCCGTGGCCACCAACAGGCCGTCGAGCTGTTCGACGGGAAAGTGCGGATGGAGCTTGTACATCATGACCCCCACCAGGGGCGACATTACTCCGAAAAACAGGTACAAGGCGGCGGCCGAATAGCTCCCCCAAACCGCGGTGGCTTCGTTCCGGGCCGACATCGAACGCTGCATCAGGTCCTGGCAGGCGATGCTCCCTAATCCCAAACTGGCCCAAGCGGCGAACCAATAGCAGCCGCCGATCCAGCCCGAGTAACCTAAAAATCCCTCCCCGGCGATCGGCAGCAGCGTGAAGGCCTGGGAGACGTGTTGGGCGGGCGTATCGGACAACAACGCCGACCAGCCGCCGCAGGCCTTCAGGACGTAGAAGAAAATGACGGTGATCCCGCCCGCCGTGAAAAACATCTGGATGAAGTCGAGCAGGGTATCGGCCAACATGCCGCCCATGGTCGTGTAGAGCGTGACGATCACGCCCACGGTAATCATTCCCGCCAGGGGCGGCATCCGGTCGCCGAAGAGGCCGTGGAGCACGTGCCCGCCGGCCACGATCTGGGCCGCCGTCCAAGCGAAATAGGTGACCAGTTGCGTCAGCGAGCCGAAGAGACTCATCGTCCGGCCGTAGCGTTTTTCGAAGAAATCGACGACGGTCAGGTATCGGGCGCGGCGCATCAAGCGGATAAAGAACGCCCCGGAGATCAACAGGCACAAGGCGGCGCCGAAGGGATCGAAGACCACGCCTTGCAATCCGTACTGGTACGCCTGGGAGGAGGCGCCCATGAGCGCCTCGGCGCCGAACCACGTGGCCATGATCGACGCCGCGGCGATGTACAGCGGCAAACGGCGTCCGGCGACGATGTAGTCGGCGGCGCTAGACACCCGCCGGGCCGCCCAGTAGCCGATCGCCAGCCGGACGCCGAAGAAGAGCGCGATTCCCGTCAGTACCAACCCCCCGTATTCATAATTGCCGAGATTCATGACGATCCGGAAGTTGCGTCCTGAAGATTTATTGATGCCGATGCAACCAATAATCGTTGTTCAACCGCAAACACGGCTGTTCCAGCCGAGTTTGCTGGTTTTTTGGTCGTGAAACGGTTCATTGGCAATGCAGGGCTCAATAGCAAAAAATGTATCCCCTGCCGTCAAAAAAGCAAGAGGGAGCGACGGTTGAAACTTTCCAAGTGAGGAAAAGTGATCGAAGATTGCCTGCCGTATCAACCGATAAAATCTGAATAAGGACTGTTATCGGCGATTTGGAAGAGAGGGCTGCCCGTCATGGAAAACCTTGTTTTGTCCGAGCCGGTCCAGCAATGGGCCAACACCGTGCTGATCTGGGTGGGCTTCGGCACGCTGGTGGGGCTGTTAGCCAAGGCGATCATGCCGGGCCGGGACCCCGGCGGCGCGGTGGCGACGTTGGCGATGGGCATCGGCGGGACGGTGATCGGCTGCGGCACGTTGACGTTCTTCTACGACGGACTGCGCGTCTCGCCGCTCAGTCCGATCGGATTTCTCGTTTCCACGGGCGGGGCTTTTCTGATCCTCTGCTTTTATCGCGTGTTGGGCGGCCATTGGACGGCGGAAGACGGCGTCGAGCGCCGCACCCTCTTCCGCCGGCACTACCGTCGCCAGCGTTCCGCTCGTACAGAGTACGTGGAGTGAGAAGATAACGAGAGCGAATGTAGGAGGCGGCTCTCGCCGCCGATGATTTCTCTCTCAGACAATCGGCGGCAGGAGCCGCCTCCTACAAATTCATTGGCGGCAGGAGCCGCCTCCTACAAATTCATTGGCGGCAGGAGCCGCCTCTAATTGCCCACCGTGACGCCCCAGCTCACGCCCGGCCGGTAGCGAGGGTAGCAGCGATAACGATAGCGAGGCGGGCCCCAGTAGTAGGGCGGCGGATAGTCGTAATAGTACGGATCCTCGACGATGACCGTCCGGGGCGGCGCCGCGGCGGTATAGGCGGCGGGTTGGACGACCCGGGGCGGCTCCTGCATCGCGGCAATCACCTTCTTGCTGACGCCTTGCTGCTGCAAATAGATCAGGTCGCTGGTTTGCAACGGGGCGGCCGGCCCGTTGTGGCGGACGTGGTTGGCGATCAATTCCGGATCGACGCCGGCCTGGGTCATGCTTACCACGTCGGCCACCGTGACCGATCCGGCGGCGACCTGCCGGCCCAACTGCTGCTCGATCTGTGCCCGATTCCGGGCCTCGATCTCGTCCATCCCGCTACCCACGGCGGCGCCGCTTAAGGCACCGACGCCAGCCCCGATGGCTGCTCCTGCCCCGGTGCTCCCCACGGCGTTGCCGACGATCGCTCCCGTCCCCGCGCCCAACAGGCCGCCCAGCAAGGCGCCCTGGTCGGAATGATACGGCGACCGGCATCCGGCAAGCAGGAGTAGAATACCAAGTAAAGCGAACCGTCGGGCGACCATGAAAGCACCTATCGAGGTAGAAATCATCGCGGTGGAAACGGAAAAAAGGCCGCGGATTATCGGAATTCGCTCTACGGGCGTCAAGAGGAAATCCCATGTCTTACAGCAGGGGGGGGATCTGGTGAAAATCTTGGTGTGAAATCCGATGTGGTGGATTGTTGAATGAACTGATTTCTGCTAATCTTCTTAACTCATGCAGCCATAGAAACTTACTGCCCCGAGCAATCACAACCGAATTATGTCCGAAACCCCCACTTCCCCGCAGTCTCTCCCCCGCCGTTGGCAGCCCCTCAGTGCGATCGACCGCCGCGTAGCCGGGGTTCTGGCCGAAAAAGCGAAGACCACTCCCGACGCCTACCCCATGTCGCTAAACGCCGTCTGCACGGGCTGCAATCAAAAAAGCAACCGCGATCCGGTCATGCAGCTCGAGCCGGCCGACGTCGAGGAATCGCTCGACAGGCTCCGGGAACTCGGCGCCGTGGGGATCGTCGAGGGCTTCGGCCGGGTGGCGAGGTATCGGCACTATCTCTACGATTGGCTGGGCGTGGAGAAGGTCGAGCTTTCGGTAATGACGGAACTGCTGTTGCGCGGCGATCAGACCGAGGGCGAACTGCGTACTCGGGCCTCCCGAATGGACCCGATCCCCGATCTGCCCGCGCTACGGAACGTGCTGAACGGGCTGATGGCCAAGGAATTGGTCGTTTCGCTGACGCCCGAGGGCCGGGGGCACGTGGTCACGCACAATCTCTATAAACCCCGGGAGATGGAAGTCCTCCGGGTGAAATACTCCGGCGCCGCTCCGGCCGCGGCCGCTCCCGGAAGCGCGTCGTCCTCTTACGACATACCGCCAACATCCAGTTCCTCCGAATCCGTGCGCCGCGATCTGGAACTGCTCCGTGCGGAGGCCGCCCAACTCCGCACCGATATGGAGCTGCTTAAGGCAATGCACGACCAAACCGCCGAAGAAGTCCGGCGGCTGAAAGAGGCGTTGGGGGCGTAAGACCGGATGAGGTGTTTCAGCCGTTTCGTCTACAGCCTGTCCCGCAACAGGACGCCATTCTTGGAACGAAGAGCGTTTGACGTTATCCTCTGCCGTGACGCTTGAAAAGCAAATTCGTGGCGTAGTCAGAAGTCGTCAACCGATGTTTGATTCACCAAAAAAAGGGCAAAATCAGGCCGGTTGAAAACCGGCACTCCGGCGGCGGCGTTTCACGGAATTCGGGAGCCGCCGTACCGGCGGCCGTCAAACATTTCGGGGGCCTTGGCCGGATACCCGACAAACGGGTTAGTGCCGGATTTTGAGAATATTTCTCCTATTATGTCCACATCCATTGGAATATAATAGAAAAGGGGAGGGGCCTTTTCATCTTTTCATCAAGGAGGGCGGCGTATGAAAGAACAGATCCGCGAGGAGCCGAAGATTCTGGCGGCGGCGGAGCGGCAGATGCATGCGCACGCCATGGCCGCGGAAATCAGGGACCGTTTGATCCGGGTGGAGGACGCTCATCGTTTGGCGCCAAGGCAAGAACGTTATCTGACGATCGCCCGGGAGGCGGGGGCCGGCGGCGGCGCGATTGCCGCGCTGGCGGGGGAACGATTGGGTTGGGAGGTGCTGGATAAAAATCTCCTCGACCGCATCGCCGAACAATGCCCGTGCTGCCGGATGATGCTCGACCTGGTCGACGAAACGCCCGGCAGTTGGCTTTTCGACGTGCTGGGGACGTGGATGGACAAAAAAATCGTCCCGCACAACACCTTTGTCGCGCAACTGGCGCGCGTCCTGCTGGCATCGGTCAAAAGGCGGAACGTCGTCGTCGTGGGCCGCGGAGCGCAATTCATTTTACCGCGGGAGAAGGTCTTTGCCGTGCGGATTGTGGCCTCCGAGGCAGCCCGTGTGCGGCGGCTGATGGAGCTTAAGGCCCTCAAGGAAACGGAGGCCCGGTGCGTCCTGCGGGAGATCGACCGCGGCCGCCGCGATTTCGTCCAGCGGTTCTTCCACCGCGACGTCGCCGATCCGCACCTGTACGACCTGGTGTTGAACAGTCAGCGGCTGGGGATCGAGGGGGCCGTCGAGACCCTCTTCTCCGCCATGCAAGGCGTCCATTTTCTGGAACCCGCGGCGGTGGTATAATCTGCCGCATGACGCGGGAAGAACTGGAACGGATTCTGCGGGACCTCGATCCGGCCGTGCGGCTGGTCGTGCCGCGGATTCTCCGTCGGGTGATCAAGCAGGATCGGGGGCTGCCGGGCTTCCTCTATCGCGTTCCGCACCGGAAGAGCTATCTCATCTCCCGCGAAGCCCTGTTGGAGATCGTCGACCCGGAAGAATGCGGCTGGCCGGCGGAGGAGGAATTGCCCGAAAAAGTGATCTTGCTGACGCAGCCGGATCCGCAAAGGCTGGAGGAAATTCCCCGCGACGCGGTGCTGCAGTTCTATTGGCGGCTGCTGTTTCACGCCCGGGTGCATGGGGCCATTGGGCAGTGCTTTGCCTTGGGATTTCTTTCCGAGACCGTGGTCCGCAAACGGGTGCATCAGATCGGCGCGGGGGCCTTCGAGGAGGCCCGGGCCGTCCTGCAGCAGGAAAACTTTCTTTTACCGCCCCGGGATGAGGCGACAACCTATGAGGAATTTGCCGCGCTGTTTTTCGAGTTGAAATACTTCGCCTGGCACGCCCTGCCCGTCTACTTTCCGGCAGTGGACGCCGCGGCGGCTGCGGCGGTGCTGGAGCAGGACGTCGACGCCGCCGGGCTGTTCGAGGCGACGCGGCTACCGGGGGCGCCGGATCCCGTGGACCGGGCGCTGTCGGCGCCGCTGGACGCCTGGGCCGGGGACGCCGAGGAGCCGACGGCCGCCGTGGCGCCCATCCCGGCGGCGGCGCCTTCGGAGAAACGATTCCGCCGCTGGATGCGCAGCGCCCAGGAGCCGGCAAAACGCGGCAACCTGGTCGGCGCGATCTGTTCCCGGGCCAAGGCCCTGCGTTACGCGCCGTCGGCGCTGGCGGGAAAAATCCGCCACGCGCTGAAAGACGACGTTCATCAACTTACCGTGCGGCTTCAGTCGGCTCTGGATTTCCCCCAGTCCGCGTCGTCGGCCTGGCAAGAGTCGCTGCAAGTCCTGGCTTATCACACCGCCGACGGCTATTGGACGCCGGAGGCACGGATTCTTTATGATCTCCAAAAAGTGTGCCTGGATCACGAGCGGGAAATCTATACGGTGGATCTCCTGGGGTGGCTGCGGACGCTCGGGCGCCGGCCGATCCGGCGGGTGTTGTCCGCCCAGCGGGAATTGCTCTTGGCGCAGCATCTCCGCCGCGCCGAGCGCCGGTTGGCGCTCGTCCGGTTGACCGACGCCCGCCGCAAACTCCTGGGCGACCTGCTCCACGAGGCGGGCCGGCAGGTGGAAAGCCGGCTCCGCGAGCGGTTCCGGCCGATGATGGAACGGGCGCTCAATGCCGTCGGCCTGCGGCCGGAAAATCTGCCGGAAAGCATCGCCCAGGACAAACTCGTCGAGGAACTGCTGGACCGGGCTGCCGACCGGGGATTCCTGACCTTCGGCGACCTCCGCGACGCCCTGTCGCGAAACCATCTCAAACTGCCCGACTGCCGGGGCGCCGGCGAATTGATCTACGGCGATCCGCTGCTGAAGGCTGATCGGCGGTTGGGCATGGTTCTGGAGGGCGTTTACCGGCCGGCGGAATTCTATCTCCGCTGGATGCAGCGTCTGTCCGCCTTGGCGTTCGGCACCCCCTTCGGCCGGCTGTTGACCTTACTGGTCGCCGTCCCCTTCGGCGGCGCGTATCTCATCCAGAAAGGGTTGGATCATCTCTTGGCTTTCTTCTTCAAGGACGTTCACGCCTTCGAGAGTCCCTATCCGATCGTGATTTTCGGGATTTTTCTTTGTGGGCTGGTGAATTTCCACCCTTTCCGCCGGCTGGTCGCCCGGTCGTTGAAAGACTTTTTCCATTTCCTGAACCAATGGCTGTTTCAACCGTTTTGGCATGCCATCCAGTCTCACGTGGTACAAATCATCCTGCACAACCGGGCGTTCCGCCTCCTCTTCCGCTTCCTCATCAAGCCGGCCCTGTGGACGCTTGCCGTTTGGATTCTTTTTCCGCCGGAGGGAATTGGCTGGCAGGCGACAACGACTACGGCGGTTCTGCTATTCTGTTCGGCGAACCTGATCCTCAACTCTCGATTCGGCCGCACGCTGGAGGAAATCGTCTCCGACGCCGTCGTGCAGACCTGGCAGCGCTACGGCCTGCGGTTGATCGTCGGCCTGTTCTGGCTAGTGGTCGATTTTTTCAAGACGTTGCTGGAAACCGTGGAGCGGCTGATGTACGCCGTCGACGAATGGCTCCGCTTCCGCCGCGGCGAGGAGGCGCGGCTGCTGGCGGTAAAAGGCGTGTTGGGCGTCCTGTGGTTCTACGTGGCGTACCTCGTGCGGTTCTGCGTGAATCTGTTGATCGAACCGCAAATCAATCCGATCAAGCATTTTCCCGTGGTGACGGTCTCGCACAAACTGTTGCTCCCGCTGACCCCTGCGCTCTATGAGGTTTTCAAAACCCATTTTCGGATGGAGCGCGGCGAGGCCTGGTTTTTCGCCACGCTGATCATCATCAGTATTCCCGGCATCTTCGGGTTCTTGGTGTGGGAGTTGAAAGAGAATTGGCGGTTGTACGCGGCGAACCGGCCCGCCGGCCTGCAAGCGGCGGCGATCGGCGCGCACGGCGAGACGCTGGCCCGGCTGCTCCGCCCGGGATTTCACTCGGGCACGATCCCCAAGCTGTTCGCCAAGCTGCGCCGCGCCGAACGAAAAGCCCGAAAGACCGGCAACTGGCGGGCGGTACGCAAGAACTTCCGCAAACTGCAACACGTCGAGCAGTCGCTCTGCCGGTTTCTCGATCGCGAGTTCATTGCGCTGCTCAGGGCCGGCGATTTCCTTCTTCCCGACCGCGGTATGGCGCCCGGAGAGGGGCGGAGTGAGGACGAAAAGAAAATGGAAGCGGCGTCTTGCCGCTTCACTGCCGAACCGAAGCGGCAAGATGCCGCTTCTACTTTCATGCCTCCTCCCGCTTTTTTTCTCGATGCGATTCACTTCGCCACTCAGCGGGTCCGCTTCACGCTGGCCCATCCGAGCATGCCAGACGATCCGCTGATTCTCGTCATCGAGGTTCGAATGGGGTGGATCGTGGCCGACGTGATCGCCTCGGGTTGGGCGGACCGACTGCCCAAATCCCAGACCGATCTGTTCAGCCGGGCGCTTTCGGGTTTTTACAAAACGCTGGGCGTCGATCTGATCCGCCAGCAGATTGTCGCCAATTTCCCCGCTCCGCCGCCGCCGTTGGACTTCGATGCCCACGGACTGCGCCTGTGGACGGACGCGACCTTCGAGAACGACGTGTTTTACGCGATCACCGATGAGCCGGTCTGGGAACCGCAATTCCCCCCGCAGCACCTGACGATGAAGTTCCCGCCGCTGCCGCGCGACCGGATTTTTTTCCGAGAATTCATGTATCCCTGGAACGACTGGGTGGCGCTTTGGACCCGGGAAAACGTCCCGGAAGTCGCTCCGGCATTGATCCCCAACCTCTCCGTACTGCCGCCTGCCCGATGAAGGCGGAGGCGGGAAAGAGCAACAACTCCGCACGGCGGAGAGTGACCTGATGACGACGATTCTGGGCATTTCCGCGTTTTACCACGATTCGGCCGCCGCACTGGTGGTTGACGGCCGGATTGTCGCCGCCGCCCAGGAAGAACGCTTCACGCGGATCAAGCACGACGACCGGTTCCCCGTGCAGGCGATTCGGTATTGTCTCCGGGAGGCCGGCCTGGAAGCGGAGCAACTCGATTACGTGGGTTTTTACGACAAACCGCTGCTGAAGTACGAGCGGCTGTTGGAAACCTACCTGGCCTTTGCGCCGGCGGGTTTCCGCTCGTTCACGCGCGCGATGCCGCTTTGGCTCTCCCAGAAACTGCACCTGCCCCGCGAGATCCGCAAGGGGCTTGACGGCCGGTACCGGCGGCGGTGCATCTTCACCGAGCACCATCAATCGCACGCCGCCAGCGCTTTCTTTCCCTCGCCGTTCGAGGAAGCGGCCATCCTCACGCTCGACGGCGTGGGCGAGTGGGCCACCGCCAGCCTCGGTTACGGCCGCGGCAACCGGATCGCGCTTACGGCCGAACTCCGTTTTCCGCACTCGCTGGGACTGCTCTATTCGGCCTTTACTTACTTTTGCGGCTTCCGCGTCAACTCGGGGGAATACAAACTGATGGGTCTGGCGCCGTACGGCGAGCCGATCTATGCCGAAGCAATCCGCCGGAAGCTGATCGACCTGAAGGAAGACGGCTCGTTTCGGATGGACCTCTCGTACTTCCGCTATTGCCAGGGGCTGGTGATGACTTCGCGGAAGTTTGCCCGGCTGTTTGGGGGGCCGCCGCGGCGTCCCGACGCGCCGTTAACCCAGCGGGAAATGGATCTGGCCGCCTCGATCCAACAGGTGACCGAAGAAATCATGCTTCGTGCCGCCCGGCACGTGCACGCCCGGACGGGGATGAAGAACCTCTGCCTGGCCGGCGGCGTGGCGCTGAACTGCGTGGGCAACGGGCGGATTTTGCGAGAAGGCCCTTTCCAGAAAATCTGGATCCAACCGGCCGCCGGGGACGCCGGCGGTGCCCTGGGCACGGCGCTGTTCATCTGGCACCAACTCCTGGACAATCCGCGCACTCCCTGCCCGACCGATTCGCAGCAGGGATCGCTGTTGGGTCCCCGATTCACCGAGGAGGAGATCCGAAATCTGCTCGACGGGCTTGGCGCTCCCTATCGTTTTATCGAAAGCGAGGAGGATTTGTGCCGTCACATAGCCGAGTTGATCGCCGCAGGAAAGGTCGTGGGTTGGGTCCAAGGGCGGATGGAATTCGGCCCCCGCGCACTTGGCGGCCGGAGCATCCTCGGCGACGCCCGCCGACCCGAAATGCAGTCCCTGATGAACCGCAAGATCAAGTTCCGCGAGTCGTTTCGCCCGTTTGCACCGATCGTACTCCAAGGTCGTGCCGGCGATTTCTTTGACCTGGCGCCCGGCGTGGAAAGCCCCTACATGCTCCTCGTGGCGCCGGTGGCCGACCGGCAGCGGATTGCACCGGCTACCGAGCCGCTTGTCGGCCTGGAAAAACTGCGAATGGTTCGCAGCACGATCCCGGCCGTTACGCACGTCGATTCCTCGGCCCGCATTCAGACAGTGGATCCTCAGCGGCATGGCAAGCTTTATCGTCTCCTTAAGGCGTTTGAGGCGATGACCGGCTGTCCGGTGATGATTAACACCAGTTTCAACGTGCGTGGGGAGCCGATTGTTTGTAGTCCCGCAGAGGCCTATCAATGCTTCATGGCCACTAACATGGATGTGCTAGTGCTGGAACGTTTTGTCTTGACCAAGGACGAGCAGCCCCGCGCTCAGGAACACTCGATTGACGAGTATTTGGCCCGGTTTGCTCCGGACTAAGAAAGTCCCCTCTCCCTTTGGGAGAGGGTTAGGGTGAGGGTAATTTTCCATGATCCGTATTGAACGTCATCCGTCTCGCCGCCAATTGGCCGTTTTCGGGCTGCTGTGGCTGATATTTTTTAGCATCCTGGGGGGGACGGCGTGGTGGCGGACCGGCTCGTTGGCAACCGCGGGCGCGCTGGGGGTGATCGGCGCGGCGGTCCCGGCGGCCGGGCTGGTCTGGCCGGAGGTGCTGCGGATCGTTTATCTGTTGACTTCCTAT
This sequence comes from Pirellulales bacterium, assembly GCA_016936015.1. Classification (GTDB taxonomy): domain Bacteria; phylum Planctomycetota; class Planctomycetia; order Pirellulales; family Thermoguttaceae; genus JAFGPV01. The sequence goes on along the minus strand of JAFGPV010000078.1, from coordinate 54,862 downwards.
GCGACTTTCCCCGTCGGACTGGTGATTTCCTACGCCGTTCTTGCCGTGGTATACTATTTAGTGATAACTCCCATCGGCCTAATTTTGCGGCTGACGGGCTACGATCCGATGCAGCGCCGTTTCGACTCCCGCTTACCAACTTACTGGATGCCGCGCGAGGAAGAAGAGACCACCGAGAGATACTTCCGACAGTTTTAAGTCCTCCCGAGAAAGTGTCTATGAAAAGACCTCCGCAGATGAAGCCCGACCAGCCGCCTCGCTCCGACGCGAACCTTCGTGCCGACGATCTCCGGCGGCAGGCCGAGCAGGCGCCGCGGGGTCTGGCGGCCGAGTTCTTCGACTTCGTGCTGCACAACAAGAAATGGTGGCTGATCCCGATTGTCGTCGTGCTGTTGCTTGTGGGATTGCTGGTTTTCCTCGGCGGCTCGGGTGCGGCCCCGTTCATTTATACTCTGTTCTGAGCGATTCACTATCGTAACGTCGTCGTAACGCCCCGGGAGGGTAAGCTCGGAGGAAGAATACGAATTTTCATGGACGGCCCCCTTGAATTGTCGAATCACTGTTGAGGGTTTTCCTGCTCCGATCTCGCGGCGCGGATTTTCAATGCCCTTTCCAGGTTCTTGCGGGCCAGCGTCAACTGGGGATTGATTTTCAGGGCTTCTCGGTAATGGTCGATCGCCTCGTCGATCCTTCCGCAGTCGCTCAATGTAATTCCCAGATTGTAGTGGACGATTGCCAGTGTTGGTGCGATTTCCAGGACCTTTTGGTATTCCGCGATCGCTTCGTCCCGCCGCCCGCAGCTTCGCAGCGCATTGGCCAGGTTGTTGCGGGCCAACGCATGTTGGGGATTGATTTCCAGGGCCTTCCGATAATGGGCGATGGCCTCCTGATGCCGTCCTTTTTTATCCAGGATACTCCCGAGATTGTTATGGGCCGTCGCGTGATCGGGGTCGATTTTCAGAGTCTCTTGATATTGCTCGACCGCCTGGTCGATCCGTCCACAGCCCTCCAGGACCGTCCCAAGGTTGAAGTGGATCGTTGCACTTTTCGGGTCGATCTGGAGGGCCTTTTGATATTCGGCGATCGCTTCGTCGGTCCGCCCGCAACCGCTTAGCACGGTGCCCAGATTGCTGTAAGCCAAAGAGAAGGAGGGGTCGATTTCGATGGTTTTCCGAAGATAGGCAATCGCCTCCTGGGTATTTCTGCGAAGGTATTCGGCTTCACCCAGCGCTTCGCACACCGAGGCTTCCCAGGGCATCTTCTTCCATACGATTTGCAAGTGTTCGATGGCCGATTCGGCATGATCGCAAGCCAACGCCAGTTTTCCGAACCGATAGTGAAGGTGCCAGTCATCCGGCGCCGTTTTAAGTGCCGCCTCGTAAGCAGCATACGCCGCCCGAAGGGCCTGCGGCGTTTGTGCCGAACGACGAATTTCTTCCAGACGCTTTCGTGCCGACGCCTGTCGGGCGGCATGGTCCCACTGGTTCGTGAACGGCGGCCGGGAGGTCATCTCCGCCATGACTTCGGCCCCCTGGCATTCATCCCAAGGAGTATACACCAAGGACTCCGCGCACTGCTGCCGGGAAAGAAGAGGACCTGGTTTTCGGGAAGCAGTCAGTTGGGGCAGGGCCGCCTCAACCTGGTCCAAGACCGCCCGCGCCAGTAGGTAATTCCCGTCGAACGTCAAGTGAACGTGCTCGTAGAACAAGTCCCCGCCCAGGATGCCGCCGCGGGACGGATCGTTTTGGGCCAACTCCCGCTCCGCATCCGTCAACCGGACGCCCGATGACTTTTCCGCCGCCGCCACCTCCCGGATGATGTCGTTGATCCGCGAATCGGCGCGGAACCGCAACGAGTCCAAATCCCGGGCCGCAACGAAGCAATCCCGGGCCTTTGCCGGCCGATCCCGTGCTGCCAGGCACCGGCCCAGACGGAATTGAAGTTCGGCAAAGCGGTCGTCGATTCGCCCCGCCGCCTGATACTGTTTGGCCGCCTCCTGCCACCGGCCGCTCGCCTCCAGTTCGACGCCGGCTTGATAGATCGACTTCCATTTTGTCAACGCTTCGGGCCCCAGATCGGCGCGGTGCTGCGAGGCCAATGGTGGGCAATCGCTGAGGTTGACCGCCACCGTGGAAAGGATGACGGCGGCCCCGGCCCGTCGAGCGACGCCGCAGATATCGACCAGGTTCCGGCGGAAGTTCTCGTACACGGCCGCCAGACGCGGATCATCGGCCGGCACCTGGTTGCCCAGGAACATCTCCATCCCTCGCCATGCCTTTGGAGAATCCTTGTGAGAGCGGAGCCAGCCCGTCGCGTCGCCGAGCAACTGTCCGACTCGCGTCGATTTCACCCATACGCTGGCCCGAATCAATCCCCGGCTTGGGGACCACTGCTGGAAGACGGTTCCCGGACCGTAAGGCCCAACCACCTCGTTGTTGCCCATGTAGACGATAAAGAGGTCCGGCTGATGGGCGGCGCAGTCTCGGGCGATCTCCAAGACCACGTGGGAGTTGATCGCCGTCATCGCCGCGTTGACCACCTCAAACTTCACGTCCGGATAACGCTCTCGGAGCAGGACTTCAAGAATTCGTCCAAAATTGAACGACGGATCCGGCACGCCTTGCGCCGCGGAACCTCCCAGGATGAAAATGCGGATCGTACCGGCGGGTTTCGTGGTTATGGAGCAAAACTCCGGTTTGCGGGCGATGTTGCGCGGAAAGAACCGCCATCCAAACCGATAGTTGCTCGTGTAGGTTCCGTCGGCGTCGGGACCGACCAGGAAGTTCGTCGGATAACCGTAGCCCCCCAGGCGCAATCCGGCTTCCAGCACGATGAAGAACAACAGGGGAGCAAGGACCGCGACGGCCAGACGGAACAGCCATTTCCGCCGTCGGCTGATTTTTGGCCGCAACGGTCGGGGAACCTCCGTGGGCCGCGATGCGGCAGCCGGGGGCTTCACGGTTCTCGATCGGTTCCGCTTCCGCCGCCTTGTTGACATCCGGAAACCCCGTGCTCGGAAAAGGATTCCGCCCCAAAACAATTCTACTTCTACGACGACGTCGCCGCAAGCGTGAGCCCGAATGATTCCCATTTGTCATCCTGACGGGCAACGACTGGGCATCATCCACGGATCGTCGGCGCTGGTCGGCGAAGGATCTCCACGGCTTCTTCGCCTCCGGCTCGTTACGGCGAGATGCGGAAGCCGGGCTTGTGTTCGCGACGGGCCAGTCCGCTTTCCAGCGCGGTTTTGGCGACGGCCTTGGCCACTGCCGTGGCCACGCGGCGGTCGAAGACGCTAGGGACGATGTAGTCGGGCAGGAGGTCTTTCTCGGGAATCACGCCGGCAATGGCCTGCGCGGCGGCAATCTTCATGGCGTCGATTACCCGCGGGGCGCGGACGTCGAGCAGGCCCCGGAAAAAACCGGGAAAACAGAGGACGTTGTTGATCTGGTTCGGATAATCGGACCGGCCCGTGGCCAAGACCGCGGCATGCGGGGCGGCCACGTCGGGATCGATTTCCGGATCGGGATTGGCCAGCGCAAAGAGGATCGGGTCCTTGGCCATCCGCCGGACGTCGTCTTCGCCGAGCACGTTTGCCCCCGAGACGCCGATGAAGACGTCGGCGCCGCGAATCACGTCGCTTAAGGTTCCGCGAAGTTGTTCGGGATTGGTGTTCTCGGCGATCCAGCGTTTGACGGGATTTTCCTTGTCGCAGTGTGCACGAGAGATGGCGCCTTGACGGTCGCAGGCGACGATCTGCTCGACGCCCATTAGTTTGAGCAACTTGGCGATCGCCTGGCCGGCCGCCCCGCTGCCGCAAAGAGTGACGCGGATGGTCCGCAGCTCTTTCTGCACGATTTTCAGGGCGTTTTGCAGGGCCGCCAGGACGACGATTGCCGTGCCGTGCTGATCGTCGTGGAAGACGGGAATCTCCAGCAGTTCAGCCAGCCGCTGCTCGATTTCCACGCACCGGGGCGAGGAGATGTCTTCCAGGTTGATGCCGCCGAAGGCGGGGGCCAGGAAGACGCACGTTTCAATGATCTTCTCCGTGTCCTGCGTATCGAGGCAGAGGGGAAAGGCGTTCACGCCGCCGAATTCCTTGAAGAGCATGGCCTTGCCTTCCATCACGGGCAGGGCCGCCCGGGGACCGAGGTTGCCCAGTCCAAGCACGGCGGAACCGTCGGTCACGACGGCCACGCCGTTGTGGCGAAAAGTCAGCGTGAAGGCGGCGTCCGGATCGGCGGCAATCGAGCGGCAGACCCGGGCCACGCCGGGAGTATAGGCCATCGAGAGGTCGTCGCGGGTCTTGATCGGAGACTTCGCGCAGACTTCGATCTTACCGCCCAGATGATAGAGATAGGTGCGGTCGGAGACGCGGACCACGCTGACGCCGGGAATTGTCTGCAAGTGCTCGACGATGTGGTGCCCGTGCTCCACGTCGCGGGCGCTGACGGTAATGTCGCGGGTGATCACTCCGCGGCGGACGTCAACAATGTCAACCGCGCCGATCATCCCTTCCGCCTGGCCGATGGCCGAGGTGATCGTCCCCAGCCGCCCGGCCTGGTCGGGATAGCGGAGCCTCAGCGTGAGACTATAAGAAGGACTTTGTCGTTTCATAAGGAATCTTGGAGTCGAGAGATCCAGTGAGCCGGGCTGTCCCCGGCCGAGCATCGTTCTTTATTTCCAAACGGTCAATTGTAAATTGGGCAGAGGGAAAGGAGAAGCGGCATCTTGCAGCTCCCGGCATCGAGGCCCCCCGTCTTTTGTCTCCGAAGGCGACGAGATGCCGTTTTCCCCTGTTTTCTCGGACGAATCTCTGGAATCCCGGCGGTCCTTAGAATAGAATACCGTAATCATTCGCTAACATCTTTTTCCAGGGAGGAACATGGCTCCGACGGCAAAAATAACGATCGACGACCAATTGTATGATCTACCTCTGCACACCGGAAGCGAGGGAACCCGGGCGCTGGACATCAGCCAGTTGAAGAAGGCGACCGGGTGCATCACCCTGGACGAGGGGTACGCCAACACCGGAAGCTGCCGTAGCGCAATCACCTACATCGACGGCCAGAAGGGAATCCTCCGCTATCGCGGTTATCCCGTGGAGGTGCTCGCCGAGCGGTGCGAATTTACCGAGACGGCCTACCTGCTGATCTACGGCGAACTGCCGACCGAGGAGGAGTTGGAGACGTTCCGAAGGAATGTCTGCGTGCACACGCTGCTGCACGAGAACATGAAGAAAATTTACGCCGGCTTCCCGCCCGACGCGCAGCCGATGGCCATTCTCAGCTCGGTCGTCAGCGCCCTGGCGATCTACAGCAAGGACACGCTTGATCCGCGCGATCCGGAGCAGCGGGAACTGGCAATCTACCGGATGCTGGCGAAGATGCCCACCATCGCGGCCTTCAGCTACAAGCAATCGATCGGGCAGCCGTTCATCTATCCCGAAAACCACCTGACCTACTGCCAGAACTTTCTGCACATGATGTTCGCCGTTCCCAGTGAGCGGTACCAGATGGATACGGACTTCGTCGAGGCGCTGAACCTGCTGTTGATTCTGCACGCCGACCACGGCCAGAATTGCAGCACCTCGGCGGTGCGGATGGTGGGATCGAGCAACGTCAACCTGTTTTCGGCGATTGCCTCGGGCATTTGCGCCCTCTGGGGCGAATGGCACGGCGGGGCCAACGAGGCCTGCATCAACATGCTCGAAACGATCCTGGCCGACAACCGGAACCTGCGGAAGTACATCGACCTGGCCAAGGATAAGCAGAGCGGGTTCCGGCTGATGGGCTTCGGCCATCGGGTGTACAAGAATTACGATCCCCGGGCAAAAATCATCAAGCAGGTCTGCGACAAGCTGCTAAAAAAACACGGCGGCGATCCGCTGTTCGATCTCGCCCAGGAATTGGAGGAAGTGGCGCTGACGGATCCGTACTTCATCGAGCGAAAGTTGTATCCGAACGTCGATTTCTATTCGGGGATCATCTACCGGCTGATGAAAATTCCCAAGAATATGTTCACCGTGATGTTCGCCTTGGGCCGGCTGCCGGGATGGATTGCTCATTGGCGGGAAATGCAGCTTTCGCCGGGCAAGGCCATCCATCGGCCGATGGACCTCTATATCGGTTCCACGCTTCGGGAATTCGTGGCGCTGGTCGATCGGAAGCAAACGTCATCCTGAGCGCAGCAGGCGCCGTCCAGAGTGCAAAGAAGGACCTCTGGCGCCGGGCTGCTTGCACAAGGCGTGCTTTTCCGCGGGGAGATTCTGTATTTCGTTCAGGATGACAGGCTCAAAAGATACCGCCACCCATGCCTCCCATGCCACCCATACCTCCTCCCATTCCGCCCATGCCTCCCATGCCGCTAAAGCCTGATCCGCCGGTGCTACCATTACTTGAGCCGCTTTGTCCCGTGGAATAGTTGAAGGTGTTTACTTCACTAATTCCGGAAAACATCGGATACACCGATACCCGAACGTAGCGACGGTCGGCGCTGACCACGGCGGCGAATCCGGCTTGGGTGCCTTCCGGGTAATTCTGGACCATGGGCATATAGCCGACCGCTCCTCGGAAGCCGAAGGGTAGAAATCCCGGCGTGGCGGCTTCCCCGCCGTTGCTGCCGGCCAACGAACGGGATTGTGCCATGGCGCCCGCGGCGCGGGGATCCGCCGCCAGTGCGATCTGTTGCGCCAAGATTTGACGGTTGACGGCAATCTGTCCCACGGCGGCCGCGGCCACTTGCTGCTCCCGTAGGGGTTCCCTGCGGCGGCCGTCTTTCAGGTCGAAGACGACGGCGGCTTCATCGTTTTTCAGTTCGACATTCCTGCCCATGTGGGCGTTCTGTTTTGCCAGGTGGTGGACATACAAATCGACGTGCACTTTTCCCGCCGTCACGTTGCCCCAGACGCGGCGGATCAACAAGCGATACGTTCCTTCGAATCCTTGGGGACAGACGTAGATTTCCCGATGGGCCCCGGTATCCTCGCTGTTGGCCTGCGAAAGGGCGTCGCCGACCAGCATCCCGCCCGAAACGGTCCGCGGCGTGCGGTACGAGCAAACCGTTCCGGTCGGCTCTTCGACGACCAAGTCCACCTGTCCTTCGCCGGTATAACTGACGACGACAATGCAATCGCGGCAAACGGCCTCGTCGAGTTGTGAGCGAAAACTCTCTAGTTCTTGAGGGCGGTTTTCGGCCTGGTACTTCTCGAGCAGTTCGCGGGCCACGCCCATGCCTGCCTGCCAGACGTGGGCCTGCTCCTTGGGCCAGGCTTGGCGGAGAATCCCCAGGCAGGCCCAGCGCAGGCCTTCTTCGTTCCCTGCGGCGCGGGCCGCTTTCAGACCGAGCATATAAGGTTCCGGCCGGAGCGGTTCGAGCACCGCCGCCTGGCGGTACAGATCCAAGGCGCGGTTGTACAGGCCCAGCCGCGTCAAGTGCGCGGCGATGTACGTCAGATCGGTGGTGTTGTCGCAGAAATCGACGGCGGAGAGGATCGCCCGTTCGATTTCTTCTTTGGGCCGATGGTCGGCCTGCATCGCCAGGGCCATCGCTTGATACATCCACGACTGCACCTGCCCATGACGGAGGGCCGCAGCGATCAAGGCGATTACCTGGTCGTACTTGCGGTCATTCATCAGCCGGCGGACGGCGCAGCGAACGGCGGCAGGCTCGGGCTGATGGTCGGAGAAGTAGCGCTCCCATGCCACCTCGGGTTTTAACTGAGGATTGATCTCAAGAGAGATATCTTCGATTTCTGATTGAGGCGAGCGCTGACTGCCGGAAGCGGCGGGCTTCGTGTTGCTCTCGGAACCAAGTTTATTGGCTTCTGGGCTTTTCTCCTTCGGCAATTCGTCCTTGACGGAGAAGGCCTGGAAACCGCCGGGAGGAATGTTTTGGAGCCGGTTCTGAAGGCCTTGGGGGAGGAGATTGTTCGGCAGGTTAAACATTCCCATGCCGCCGCCCATGCTCACTCCGCTCATGGCCATATCCCTGAGTTGGGCCGCGTCGAGAACTAAGTCGCCCACGGGATAGACTTTATGTTTCATGCGATCGGGGCTTTCGACCTCTTGCTGAGAGGTAATCAGAAGGACTTCATTTTCGATCGTATAAGTCAATCCGAGTTCCTTCAGGATGATCCGGAGCGCGGAACGCAAGGTCAGTCCCTTGAGGCTTTTGTTGACGGGAGTGTCGGTGGCGATGGCCAGTTCGTTGAGCGCTCGCTGATCCAGTTCGATATTGATTTTGTGATAGTCTTTCAAATAATTGACGACTTCGGACAACGGGGTTTCGACGAATTCGACTTCGGTGGGTTTATTCAACTCCTTCTCGATTTTTGCTTCCTCCGGCAACTGTCCCGACAGATCGATCGCCTTGTAACGATCCATCCGCTTGACGGAAAGCCGTTGCCAGACCTCCGCGTCGGGGTATACGATGGGAGGTTCGTCGGGGAAGGGGACGAAAGACTTCTCCACCTGGTATAAAGTGTCAACAACGGCCTTCTGCCGCGAGATGCGCAACGTCATGTTGTTAACGTAGTATCCTTTGGTGCGGCTGAAAAATTCCGCGTCGGCCAGCGCCGGTTCGTCGGGGAGAATTTTTCTCGCTTCCACGGCGACGGGATCCGACGCCTCTTGATACCGGCCTTCATCCATCAGGGTGTTGAATTGTTTCATGATCTGCTTGACTTTTTCCTGATCTTGCAGCAGGTCGGAGGCGATGCGAGTCTCTTCCAAGGACGCGGCCAGCGATTCCGCCGCTTGCTGCCGGCGCCGTTCCACTCCATCTTTCCGGTACTGGGCCTCCCGCAAAGCCCTTTCCAGTTGATCGCTTAATTGATCGCGGATGGCGGGTTCCAGTTCCGGCACCTTGCGGACGGCTTCCATCATCAGGCGCAAGTCCTGAAGGACGGCCTGCGGCTCGGTGCTCATCTGTTTGCGGGTTTGATTCAGCGCCGCCTGCACGTCGGCTTGCACTTTTTGGGCGATTACCGCGTGCTCCACTTGGTAGTTTTCGGACATTTTGCCGGCATCCGCACCGGGGGGCGGCGCGGCGGGATTGATCAGCGTCAGGTCCCGGGCGCCGCCGGCGGGTGGCAGATCGGTCGGCGCCGCCACGCGTTTCGCCGCCGCGTCTTTGAGGGTCTGCGCTTCGAGGTCGGTGGGATCCCGCCGGAGCACTTCGTCGGCCAATCGTTGTGCGGATTCGTAGTTTCCCATGGCCAAAGCCTGCCGCGCCAGTTTACGGAGGGCGTCCTGGTTCGTGTTGACGACCGTCCGGGCTTGTTGCAGACTCATGGAACCGATCAGCGGCATCGTCAGGCCGCCGTCCTGCCGCATCACCTCGATCATCCGGGGAAGATAATTGTGGACGTCGCTGGCACGGCCGGGAGTCGCATTGAACGTCAGTTTTTGCGGAATCCCGGCCGTGTCGGCCGTGTACTGGATCGTGAAAGGCGCGTTCTGCTTGTCGATGCCGACGACCACCGAATCGCGATCCCAGCGCAGCGGCGGGAGGCGCTGGGGAAGAATTTCCACCTGCTGGTTCGGCCAGGTAACCGCCGTCGGCCAGAGGACCGGCGCATCCACGGCCGACACCAACGTCCGGCCGAAATCCTGCCCGGTCTGTTTGGCGCTGTCCTCGAACAACCTGCCGCCGGTCTTGCCGGCCAGGGAACCGAAAATCTGGGCGTCGGGATTCAGGCCGACCACGTAGCTGCTGACCGACACCCGACCGTCGACAAGCGACTTGACTATTTTTTTGAATTCGTCCGCCGAGAGCGGGTGCGCGGCGCTGCGGCCGTCGCCGAAATAGACCACTGACCGGGCGTTTTTCGAGCCGCTCTCGAAACCGTCCGCCGCGGCCCGCAATGCCGTATGCAAATCCGTGGTGCCCAACGGAGTACGGGCATCGAGGGCGGCCAACGCCCCGGCCATCTCGGTACTATTCGGAGCGAGAAAAGTTTCCGTCAGTGGAATCGCATTGACATCGACGGCGATCAGTTTCACGCGGTCGTGGGGACCCAGGCCGGCTAAAAGCGTCTTCAAAGCCTCCAAGGGTTTGGTCCGAAACTCGCCAATTTGCTGGGCAGAGGTATTAAACAACACGACGAGATCGCATGGCTCGGCCGCGGGGGCCGGACCCGGCGGTTTAAGACTTAAGGCAAAGTAGGCGGCGCCGTCCGGGGCAGCATAAGTTTGCATCTCCGCGGCGGTTGCAGCATCCGCTGCAAACACTTCCGGCACCACGTTGAGTGATAAAAAGACAACCGCACAAATCCATGCGGTTCCAAGAACGAAACGTTTCGGGATCATCGTGAGGTACTCCAGTAATCCTTATATTTAAGGTTATGCTCTCATTTTATCCAAGTTATCACGTATTTTCTACTAAAAAAAATAATCGGTGAAAACTGGTGTATTCCATAGAAGCAAACGCTGTACCAGCCTCTTGATGGTTTTCATTCGGTGACAGCCAGACCCCTATTCTGGCTCAAAAAGGCGGTATCCAAAGAGGCAATCACCAAAAAGAAAATACGGTAAGGGACAACCAGACTCGCCTCTACCTGCCTCGCATGGGGGGGCGAGGGGGGGTATGTCTCCGGCTTGTACCGAATATCCGCCCAATGAAACACTGTTTCATACATACACGGGCACAGTTGATGCGGCATCAGGACGTATTAGAGGGCAGAAAACGGGGAAGAAACATCCATGCAGAATGCGGCAGGATGCCACATTGACAGGACTTTATTATTTTGAAGGATTACGCTATTCCTAACACCCAAACCGAACTGGATAGAGATCGCCGAATCAAAATGTCCCACATAGACGTGATATTTACCTAGAAATGTTGCAAAACAATACATAGGCCCCGACCACTCCCGCTCGTTACAAAAGCAGAGTCGAGGCAACTTGCTTGCCACAATGTTCTTACTGAGTTCCCGTTGCGGAAAATCCTCTCGGTCTAATTGTCATTCTGAGCAAAGAGAAGATTCTCGGCCTTTTGAACTCCTTCGCCAACCAACGCCGACCAGCTGTCGATAGTGCCCGGTCGGTGCCCGTCAGGATGACACTGGAGATCGGTGGTTACTTCGGCGGCAACACCTGGGCGTCGACTTTCACGTCCAGAGGGCCGACTTGTTCCTGATCGGTCTTGATGCGGAGGGTTCCCTGGAACTTCCCCTCCGTGTCAGGCGCCGCAAAGGTTACCGGGAGGAGGTGGACGGGCTTGGAATCCTGCGGGATGTTGCAGCGCAAGCGGCGATTATCGGTGGTCAGAATGCCAAGAATCCGGAAGGGCGTTTTCGATTGAATGATGAGGTTCCGCGAAACGCTTTGACCGGCCCGGACCGCGCCGAAGGAGAGCGGATTGGGGCGGACCGACATCCGGGAAGCCACCAGTCCCTCGACGGTTACCGGCACCCTAGCCGCCCGGGGATTGACGTCGTTCGTGATCAGGTAGATCTCCTCGCGGAGGTAGCCAGAGGGAGTGCCCGCATCCAAGGTGACCTGCAGGTCGTAACCGACGTCGTAGGCGATCTTGCCCGGGCGGCGGTATTTTTCCACAACCTGGCCCGTCAGGTGGGGATTATTGCTCTCTACCCGGAGGATCTTCCAATCGCTGCGGCCCGCAAAGCTGACGGTCGCCTGCTGCCGCCAGCCGACGCCGGGATCCACCGTGCCGAACTGCACCACTCCCGGCCGCACCACCACGTCGCTACGGAGGTAGGCGTGGGTGTGCAACTGCACCTCGGCCGGAAACGGCTTATCGAAGGTGACGGTGATCGTGGCGTCCTTTTGGCCCGGATCGGTGCGGGTATCGATGTCCACGATCAACTCGGCCTTGTCCCAGGTCTTGAGATAATGCTTGCTGGGCTTGGGCACCGTGCAACGGCAGCTTGTGCGAACCCCCGAGATATGGGCGTCTTCCTCGTAGATGTTTTCGATGGTGAAGGTATACTTGACTTCCGATCCCCGGGCAACCATACCGAAGTCGTGCGACGTCTTGTTGAACATCTTCCGCGCCCACTCCTGTCCGGGGACGTGCGCGGGAAAACACAAAGTTAAGACACTGAAGAGAAGCCAATGACGCATGAAGATCCATCCTTGAAAAACAGGTAATTCACTCATCGGCGGGGTGTCTTTGCCATCCTGAGCGGAGCAAAAGATCTCACGTTGCCGGATTCATCGCTTTGCTCAAAATGACTGAGGCGAAGGCGGACTGGCAAATATGTCCAAACACTCCATTTTACCAAAACCAGGATAAGATAGATCGAGACTACTGTCAAGTAGAGGGGGAGGTCAGAGCGTTGTTTCCAGCGGGGACTAACGAGGCGCAACCTCAAGGGAGTCACCAAGGTTGGTGTTTTCGTGGGGTTCCTGCCCGGCGGATTCCTTCTCCTCCGGTTTCTCCGGGTGGGGATGGAAAGTTTCGGAGAGGCCCTGCAGGACGCGATAGAAAACGGGGGTTAAAAAAATGCCAAAAAAAGTGACACCAAGCATCCCGGAGAAGACGGCCGTACCGAGGGTGCTCCGCATTTCGGCTCCGGCGCCGTTGGCCAGCATCAGCGGGACCACGCCGAGGATGAAGGCGCAGGAGGTCATCAGGATGGGTCGGAGTCGGAGTTTCGAGGCGGCCACGGCCGCCTCGCGGATCGAAAGGCCCCGTTCGCGTTCCTGTTTGGCAAATTCGACGATCAGCACCGCGTTCTTACACGCCAGGCCGGCCAGCACCACGAAGCCGATCTGGGTGAAGAGGTTGTTGTCCATCCCGCGGATTTGGACCCCGACCAGGGCGCAGAGCAGGCTCATGGGGACGATCAGCACGATGGCCAGCGGCAGGGTCCAGCTTTCGTACTCGGCCGAGTGGGTGAGAAACACGAAGAGGATGCACAGCGGAAAGATTAAAATGGCGGTGTTGCCGGCGAGTTTCTGGAGATACGAGAGTTCGGTCCATTCGGCGGCCATGGCCGGGGAAAGTTCCTGATCGGCGATTTTTTCCATGGCCGTCATGGCCTGGCCGGAACTGAGCCACGGCTCCCACTCGCCGCTGACGGCCGCGGCGGTGTAGTTGTTGTAGCGGTTGATGAACATCGGCCCGTTAATGTCTTTGACGGTGGCCAGCGAGCTGAGCGGGACCATCTGGCCGCCGGCGTTCCGGACGTACATCTTGCGGAGGTCCTTCGGCTGGAGCCGGAACTTCGAGTCGGCCTGGACGTTGACCTGCCAGGTCCGGCCAAACTCGTTGAAATCGTTGACGTAGTAGCCGCCCAGGTTGACCTGCAGGGCGGAAAAGACCGCGCTGGGATTCACGCCCAGCGTCTTGCACTTGACGCGGTCGACGTCGACGAACATCTGCGGCGTATTGGCGCGGAACTGGTCGAACAGCCCGACCAGGCCGGGCGTTTTGTTTCCCTGTCGGGCGACCTTGTCGGCCTGCTCCTGGAGGATCGTCAGGCCCACGTCGCTGCGGTCCTCGATCATCAGCTTGAATCCGCCCGATTGGCCCAAACCGTCGACCGGCGGGGCGCTGAAGACGGCCAGTTGGGCGTCGAGGATCTTGTCGAAGAACTCGCGGCGGAGGCGGTCGGCAATGGCCGAGGCCGAGCGTTCCGGCTCCCGCCGCTTCTCGAAATCGTCGAGGATCACGAACATCGAGCCGAGGCTCGAGTCGTTGGCGTTCAGGAGGATCGACTGGCCGGCGATGGCCATCGTGTTTTTTACGCCGGGGACCGCCCGGGCGATCTTTTCCGCCTGGGCGACGACCGCTTCGGTGCGGGGCAACGAAGCCGAATCGGGCAACTGCATGTTGACCAACAGGTAACCCTTGTCCTGCTCGGGAATAAAGCCCATCGGCGTGGTGGCGAATCCGAAATAGGTCAGCACCAGCAATCCGGCGTAGACGAGCAGCCCGATGAAGGCGCCCCGGACGCAGAGCCGGACCAGCCGCTCGTAAATCTTGTTGCCGACGTCGAACGTCCGGTTGAATCCCCGGAAGAACCAACCCAGCAGGAATTCATAGATGCGCGTGAACCAGTCCTTTTTCGCGTCGTGCGGCTTCAGCAGCAGGGCCGCCAGGGCGGGGCTGAGCGTGAGTGAGTTAAAGGCCGAGATCAGCGTCGCCGTGGCGATGGTCAGGGCGAACTGCCGGTAGAACTGCCCGGTGATGCCGGCAATGAACGCCGTGGGAATGAAGACCGCACTGAGGCCGAAGGCGATGGCGATCACCGCCACGGTCACTTCCTCCATCGACTTGTAGGCGGCCTCGCGGGGACTCAGTCCGTGCTCGATCCACCGCTCGACGTTTTCGACCACCACGATCGCGTCGTCCACCACGATGCCGATGGCCAGCACGAGTCCGAAGAGCGTAAGGTTGTTCAACGAATAGCCCAGCGCCGCCATCACGCTGAATGTCCCCACCAGCGAGACCGGCACGGCGACCAGCGGAATCAGCACAGATCGCCAACGCTGAAGGAACAACATCACGACCAGGGCCACAAGCACGATGGCCTCGTAAAGGGTCTTCAGGACCTCCTCGATCGACTGTTTGATAAACGGGGTGGTGTCGTAAACGATCTTGTATTCCAATCCCTCGGGAAACCGCTTTTTTAGTTCCTCCATCTTGTCTTTCACCAATTCCTCGGTATCGAGCGCATTGGTGCCGGGCAATTGGAAGATGGCCAGGGCGACGGAGGGCTGGCCGTCGAGCGTACAGTTCTGGTCCTGGTTTTTTGCGCCCAGTTCGAGCCGGGCAACGTCGCGGAGGTAGGTCAACTGGCGGTGGGGGCCGGTCTTCAGCGTGATCTCGCCAAACTGCTCCGGCTCGATCAGCCGGCCCAGGGCGCTGAGGGTGTATTGGTAAGCGACGTTGCCGGGGGCCGGGGGCCGGCCGAATTGCCCCGCCGCCACCTGTACGTTCTGCTCTTTGATCGCCTGGACCACGTCATCGACGGTCAAGTCCCGCGCGGCAAGCTGCTCCGGATCGAGCCAGATCCTCATGCTGTAATCCCGCTGGCCGAGGAACGTCACGTCGCCAACGCCCGTCAGCCGGGCCAGCTCGTCCTTGATCTCCCGGGTGGCGTAATTGCTCATGTAAAGCTGATCGTAACGGCCGTCGGGCGAGAAGAGATTGACCGCCAGGAGGATGGCCGGCGATTTTTTTTTGGTGGTTACGCCGATCTGCTTGACCACGTCGGGCAGGGTCGGCTGGGCGATCGCCACCCGGTTCTGCACCAGCACCTGAGCAATGTCCAGGTTGGTCCCCAGTTCGAAGGTGACCGTCAGCACATAGTTGCCGAGGTTGTCGCACTGCGACGACATGTAGAGCATGTTTTCCACGCCGTTGACCTGTTGCTCGATGGGCTGGGCGACCGTGTCGGCCACCACCTGGGCGTTGGCTCCGGGATAGGAGCAAGTGACCTGCACCGTCGGCGGCGCAATCTCGGGATACTGGGCCACCGGCAGACTGAGCACGGCCACACCGCCGGCGATCGTCAACACGATCGACAGCACCGCAGCGAAAATCGGACGGTCGATGAAAAAGCGGGAAAACACGGGAAGTTAATGGGCAGTGAGCCGGGCCGTCCTCGGCCCCGGCAGGGTTGGTGTATCTCGTTCCGAAACTCCAGGTTCAGAATAAGGTGCTAAACCGCAAGCGGCACTTATTTCAGTTTCATCTCCTTCGGCGTCATGGGGTTGACGATCATTCCGGGACGGACGCGCTGCGCGCCGCTGATAATGACCCGATCGTCGGGTTGCAGCCCTTCCTCAATCACCCGGCACGTTTCATAAAGGGGCCCGGTTCGGACCCGGCGGTATAGCACTTTATCTTTCTTGTCCACGAGGTAGAGGAATTTTTGTCCTTGGTCGGTGTGCACCGCGTCGTCGGGGACAAGCAGCATCGGCCGGGGTTTGCCGAGGGGCACCCGCACGCGGCAAAACATGCCCGCAATCAACATCCGTTCCTCCCGGCCGGTGCCGGCACCCTTGTTGGACGGCCGGGCCTTGACGGGAACTTCCGGATTGGGGTATTCCGCCCGAAATTCCAAGGTCCCGGTCCCCGAGTCCATGCGGACGTCGGTGAAGTTCCACGTGCCGGGATGCGGATAAACGGAATTGTCCGGCGGCAGAAGGAGGTCAATCCGGATCTGGTCCTTGCCGATCATTTCGATCTTCCCCTCGCGGATCAGTTCCTGAAACTGGAGCAGGGAGTTCTCGTCCACGTCGAAGTAGGCGTACATCTGGGCGTCGGCCTCAAGGGTGGTCAGCAGGGTTTTATCGGCGACCACCAGGTTGCCGACGGAGATGTAGTTCCGGCTGATTGATCCGGCCAGGGGGGCCGTCACCTGGGTGAAACTGAGGTTCAATTCTGCGTTTTGCAACTGCGCTTTGGAGGCGTCGACGGCGGCCTGGGACTCGAGCTTCGTGGCAAAATACTGGTCGTATTCTTCCTGACTGATCGTCTTCGAGCCGACCAATCGGGCGGCGCGGTTCAGGTCGAGCTTGGCCCGCTCGAGCCGGGCGTCGCAACCTTCCAATTCGGCCCTGATCCGATTGACCGCCGCTTGGTACGGCCGGGCGTCGATGTGGAAAAGGACTTGATCCTTCTTGACGTCCTCACCGGGCGTAAAATCGACCGACCACAAATACCCGCTCACCCGGGCACGGATCTCCACCGAGTCAACGGCCTCCAGCCGGGCGGGAAAGGTGGCAAAGAAGGGAATCGTTTTTTGCTCCGGCGGACTGACCTCGACCGTGAGTTTTTGTTCGGTCACCGGTTTACTGGGGGCCTCCTGGTGACACGCAGTCAAACAACATAATCCCAAAAGGACGAGGGTCACGAACAATCCCTGAATGACCCATTTGGCGGTTGTCATGTGAATATCCTATAACTCTTTGGCATTTAACGCTTTCTGTTATGCTCAAACATAACGCGCGGTCTTGGTGCAGTTGCAGAAATCCCGGTAGGAAAACCCTCCTTTTTATGGTAAAAAGCGGCTGGAGATTGACGATCGGAAGACTCTTGCGTATCTTAGCGGTCTTGTGTGCGGCTATCCGAAAAAGGTAAAAAGCAACCTTCACCCCATAGCAAGGAGCATTTCCATGAAGGGTAATGAAAAACTGATTAAAAAACTCGACGAATTGCTGGCCGAGGAGCTGACCGCCATCAACCAATACATGGTACACTCGGAAATGTGCGACAGTTGGGGATACCAACGGCTCCACAAGGTCGTCGAGAAACGGGCGATCGACGAGATGAAACACGCCGAGAAGCTCATCGGCCGGATCCTCTTCCTCGAAGGCCGGCCCACCGTCAGCAAGCTCAATCCCATCGAAATCGGCGCGGACGTGCCCAAGCAACTCGAAGCCGACCGGAAGGCCGAGGCCGACGCGGTGAAGAGCTACAACGATGCAATCCAACTGGCCGGCGAAGTCGGCGACAACGCCACCCGGGACCTGCTGATCGACATCCTCAAGGACGAGGACGATCACATGGACAACATCGAAGAGCAGCTCGACCAGATCGCCCAGATGGGCGCAGGCATCTATCTTTCGATCCAGACGCAAGAGTAGCCGCCGTTTCCCGCTCTACGACGCTGCGTGGCGCAACGTAGGACAGGTTGGCAACCTGTCCCACAACCGCGACCGCTGGTCGCGGCTTTCCAGAAGCTGATTATTCGATCTCGAAGATGGCCTCGACTTCCACGGGTACTCCCAGCGGAAGGGTATTGGCGCCGATCGCACTGCGGGCGCCGATGCCGCGGTCGGGGCCGAAGACGGCGGCGAAAAGTTCGCTGCAACCGTTGACGACGGCCGGCTGCTGGGTGAAATCGGGGGTGCAGTTGACCACGCCCAGGATCTTTACGACCTGGCGGACGCCGTCGAGGCTGCCGAGGGTCTTTTTCAACGTGGCAAGGATGCCCAGGCCGGCCCAGCGGGCGGCGTCGTAGCCAGCCGGCACGTCGAGGTCCTCGCCCAACCGGCCGGTGATGAGACTGCCGTCCGACCGAATCGGCAGATGCCCGGAGGCATACGCCATTTTTCCCGATACCTGGAGCGGCCGATAGGCCCCTTTGGGTTCCGGTGCGGCGGGGAGAGTTAGGTTGAGTTCGGCGAGTTTCCGGGCGAGGCTGGCGTTGGGGGACATGGGTAGGAAGACCTCTTAACTGAGGCGATTCTATTGTAAATTGTCAATTGCAAATTGCAAATTGAACAACTGAAGGAAGAACGAAAAGTGTGAAGGGTAGGAAGGGAAATTGAAATTGCGGTTTTGACATTTGACATTCGTCATTTGTCATTCTTTCGTCATTCGGGTTTTATCCTTCGGCATTTGCAATCCGCAAGCGGCTTTTTGATCATTTAATCAATCACCTTGTTGAGCGGGTACTCGACGATGCCCCGGGCGCCGGCGGCCTTCAGGCGGGGGATGATGTTCCGGACGACGGACTCGTCGAGGATCGTGTTGACGTCGCACCAGTTTTCGTCGGCCAGGCCGGCGACGGTCGGTTTTTGCAGGGCGGGCAACAGGGCCAAGACGCTTTTTAGTTTGTCTCGGGGGACATTCATCATCAGGCCGACCTTTCCTTCAGCGGCCATCGCCCCCTGGAGCATCAGGGCGATATCGTCGATTTTC
Source organism: Pirellulales bacterium (assembly GCA_016936015.1). GTDB lineage: Bacteria > Planctomycetota > Planctomycetia > Pirellulales > Thermoguttaceae > JAFGPV01. The sequence goes on along the minus strand of JAFGPV010000078.1, from coordinate 36,238 downwards.
TGCTTTTTCCAGGGATTGGCGTAGGCGCCGCGGTTGGCGATCAGCCGGGGGGTGCTTTGGAGCACCTCGGCGACGATCCGCAGGTGGTTGGCCCGGAGCGAGCTGCCAGTCTCGGTCACCTCGACGATGGCGTCGACGAGCCGGGGCGGCTTGACCTCGGTGGCCCCCCAACTGAATTCCACCTTGGCCTTGACGCCGTGCCGGGCCAGAAATTGCTCCGTCAGTCCCACGCCCTCGGTGGCGATCCGTTTGCCTTCCAGGTCTTTGACGTCCCGGATCGGGGAGTCCTCGGGGACGGCCAGCACCCAGCGGACGGGCCGGCGGCTGACCTTCGAGAAGATCAACTCGGCCACCTCGTGGACATCAGCCCCGTTCTCGATGATCCAATCGTGCCCGGTCAGCCCGCAGTCGAGCACGCCGTCCTGGACGTACCGGGCCATCTCCTGGGCGCGGATCAGGAGGCATTCGACCTCCTCGTCGTCAATGGTCGGGTAATAGCTGCGGGAACTTAGGGAGATTTTGTATCCCGCCCGGCGGAAAAGCTCCACCGCCGCCTCTTGCAGACTGCCGGCGGGAAGCCCGAGTTTTAGGACGTTTGACATGGTTACCTCTTGTATACCTTTTCCGGGTCGAACACCCGGGAGGCGACGATTTTCAGCCCCTCGGGGGTGACCTGGCGGAAGAAGCAGCTTTTATATCCTTCGTGACAGGCGGCCCCGCCGACTTGTTCGACTTTTAGGAGGAGGCAATCGCGGTCGCAATCGAGATAGACGGCCTTGACGTGCTGGACGTGTCCGCTCTGTTCGCCTTTGCGCCACAATTTCTTTCTGCTACGGCTGTAAAACACGGCCCGGCCGGTGGCCAGGGTCTCGGCGTAGCTTTCGGGACTCATGTAGGCCAACATCAGGACCTCGCCGGTTTGGGCGTCCTGGACGACGGCGGGTAGAAGTCCGTCGCCCCGGGCGAAATCGGGGCCGTTTTCGGGGGTGATATCCATGTAATAACCGCGGAAAGGGGCTTAAACTGAAAATCCTGATGATAGTCCAAACGGACTTATACCGACAGACCCTCAGAATCGTCGCGGTCGAAAAATCTGGTTTTTTCGCGGATTATGGCATAATTTGTCGATATTCGTCTTCCGTCGAGCGGGCCATCCCCCCGAACCGATGTTTTTTTATGAGCGCAACAGCGGGGATGATTCAATGAATTTTCATCCTCAATGGAACCTCGACTACCTGAGAAAGGGCTTTTCGTGTCCGGTTTTCTGAGTGTTTTGCTGCCGGTGAGAAACGTTCAGGGGACGTTGGCCGATACGGTACACGAAATTCTTGAGTTGGTATCCGAGTGCACGAAGGATTTTGAGCTTCTGATTATCGACGACGGCTCAACCGACGCCACCAGCGAGGTAATTACGGAAATCACCCGGGCGTACCCCCAGGTCAGAGCGGTGTGCCTGGTGCGGTCCCAAGGCCGGGAGTCGGTGCTGCGGCAGGCCCTGCTGTTCAGCCGCGGTGAGTTGGTCCTGCTCTACGAAGAAGAGGGAGGGCTTCCGCTGGCCGAGATCGCCCGGGCGTGGAAGGCCGCACCGGGAAAACCACGTTTGTTGCCGGCGGACGCTTCGACTGGCCGTTCGGCGACTGGATCGGTGCGTTTCGAGGGCGTCCACGCGTCCTCGGGAAAGACGGCTCCCGGTTTTTCACGAAAAAGGGGCTTTCGGCTGGTCGATCGGCGGACGATGGGCTTATGGGACGCGGACAGCCGGCCCGCCGAGCCTAACTTCCTGCAGCGGGAGCGGGCACGGCGCATGGTGCCGGAGCCTTGATTTTCGCAGGTAGGAACCGATCTCGGCCAAAGTAGATGCGACATCTTGCCGCATCAAGATTTGCCTGAAGCGGTAGGATGCCGCTTCTACATTAAAGCCTTAAAAAATCATGGAAATTTACCGAAACCCCCCTTGCCTCGTCAAGGGACAAGGGTTATGATTAATCCGGAAGGGATTAATGGAATCATCTCTTTTTTCTCCTTTCGTTTTGCACCAACGGGCCAGTCATTGGCGGTAACGTCGGAGAGATCTGGGTAAGCGACGTTACCAGGAACGGACAATTCAATACCGTTCTGCAGAGACGTTGGATCTCCTGAATTTTTCGTTCTCATTCTCTATCTATTCACACCGGTTCCTCGAGGGACGTGGACCGGGGAGGATGTTTCCATGAGCACTATTGACATCAGTTCACTGGGAGCGGGGGGCGGTTTCGACGTGCCGCTTCCCCCGTCGGGACGGCCGTTGCACCGGCTGGCCCAAGTCCGGCGCCAGCAGGGAGTCTCGCGCCGCACGATTGCGAGACGATTGAACATCGACGCCGCCGCGATCCGGCAGCAGGAGTTGGAAACCAGCGACATGACGCTCAGCCAACTCTACCGCTGGCAGACGGTGCTGGACGTGCCCATCAGCGAATTGCTGGTCGAGGCCGACGAAGCGATTTCGCCTCCGCTGCTGCTGCGGGCGCAATTGGTCCGCTTGATGAAATCGGCGTTGGCCATCAAGGGCAACGTCAAGCAGGAATCGGTCCGCCGCATGGTGCAAACCATCATCGACCAACTGCTGGACATGATGCCGGAGCTGTCCGGGGTTGGACCGTGGCACGCCGTCGGCAAACGCCGCCGGCTGGACGAGCTCGGCGTGGCCGCCGAGCGCCGCCTGTCCGCCGACGTGTTCCTTGACCGGGAGGATTAAAAGAGGGGTCTGATTTACCACTGGTGATCCTCGGGCAACCAAAGCTCCTCGTGCAAAACGGCGGTCCCCACGGCCGTCGTTTTGCATTTCTTGGAAGCGGCGGCGGGATTATGAAACAGCGCGAAAAGTAGATGCGGCATCTTGCCGCATCAGTATTGTTCTGCTTTTTCCTCTCATTCCCGTTCGAAAACGAGGGTTTCAGAACGAGCAGCATATTCACGGGTTCTCCGTTGCAGACCAATGTCGCACTCGGTACTTCGGCTCATGGCCTTTTGTAAACTTGGCAATTTCACTTAATGGAAATGACTTGCCGTTTTCCGACAGGACTTCCACTTCTGACAGCGGCTTCCCTGAATCCACACCTTTTTTAACTGCATTGGAAATAGCGTGAAGTGATATTTCCAGTCTTGCTGCTTTGGCTTGGTCGATTTCGACATAGAGTTTTTCTACTTTAGGTATATCCGACATCGAGGGAGGCGTTTTACCGGAAAAATCCACCGCTTGGCTTATCTCAGACTCAGCAGGTAGTAGCGACGTCAAAGAGAGAATCTGCTGACTAACCTTTTTCTTCAAGACGTCAGCATCAATTGTTGATTGCCCTCGAATATAAATTTCGCAGATCTCTGAACTACTCACACCGGTAAAGGATTCAACTTCTTCCATTGTCCGCATCAGATGCTCAAGAGGGATGCAAATTGAACTCTCGATCCCTTCCGATGATGCACCAGGATATTTAATTGTAATCTTAACCGTCGATTTGGCTGCCGGCTTGCACCCAGTCTGGAAAGACAACAAAATGATAATCGTTGGGAGAATTTTAATAAGAATATTCCGCATTGCCCTACCTTCATTGTCAAGTGAAATGGAGGATTAGTATTCTTTACGGTTGTCGTAGTGCCACTTCAATCAGTTCCGGACATTCACTCTTTAGCGACCGCGCCACCGCGGCGGCCAGCGAATCGGGGTCGTCGACACGGCGGGCGGGGACGCCGAGGGATTGGGCCAGGGCGACGTAGTCGATGGTGGGATCGGCGACGTCGAGTCCTTCGTGGCGTTGGGCGCAGGCCGCGGGAAGGCGGAGGACCTCAGCGCAGTCCTTGAGGATCTTGTACTCGGTGTTGTTGCAGAGGACGAAGGTGACGGGGATGTTGTAGTGGGCGGCGGTCCAGAGGCCCTGGATGCCGTACATCGCCGAGCCATCGCCGATCAGCGCCAGCACGGGGCGGTCTGGCCAGGCCAGTTTCACGCCGATGGCGCAGTTCAGGCCCCAGCCCAAGGCCCAGCCGCGCTGGGCGAAGTAGCCGCTGGTGTTCTTCAGGGCGCCGACCTGCTCGAAGTAGCCGCCCATAGTCGTCGTCGGGGCCTCCTCAATTACCGCCACGTCGGGCGGGAGGATCCGGGCCAAGGTATCCATCAGGCTGAGCGGGGTCATCGGCTGGGCGGCCCGTTGGCCGTCGGCTTCGCGGCGGAGTTTTTCCTGCTCGGCCTTTCTCGTCTTTTCCCGGGCGATCCGGCGGGACGCGGCGCGACGTTTCTGTTCCGGGGAGAGTATTTTTTCGAGGGATTGTGCCAATTGGGCCAGGCCCGGCTTGAGGTGGCCGATTACGCCTACGGCCAGCGGATAGTTCTTGTTCAGCTCCCAGGGATCTTCGTCGAAGTGGACCAGCCGGACGTATTCGGGGATTGGCCGGGCCGGCTCGTGGTAGATGTACTGCTGCATGAGCTTCATGCCCGCGACCAGCAGCACGTCGAACTCGGCCAGCCGGTCGCGGACCTCCGGCGACCAGAAGGGCAACTGCGATGTAGCCAACGGGTGATCGGAGGGAAAGCTGCACCGGCCGTGCGAGGTGGTGGCCTCGTGCATGACGGGGGCGCCGAGTAGCTCGGCCACGGCCGCCAACTCGGCTACGGCGTCGGCCTCGCAGACGCGGCTTCCGACCAGGATTGCCGGATTCTCGGCCGACGCCAGGATTTCTGCGGCCTGCCGTAGGGCCTCGGGCGGCGGAGCGACATGGAGATCCAACTGCGGTGGCACCGTGGCATCGACCTCCGCCCGGCCCAACTGCACGTCCAGCGGCAGGGAGAGGAACACCGGCCCGGTGGGCGGCGTGATCGCCGCCTGCATCGCACGGCGGATCGCCGAAGGGAGATCCTCCACTCGACGGACTTCGCAAGCCCATTTCGTCCACGGCCGGACCACGTCCGTCATCCGGCCCCAGAGAATCGGCTCCTCGAAGGCCATCCGCTGGTCCTGCTGACCGGCGGTGATCAGCAGCGGTGTCCCCTCGCGATAGGCGTTGTAGATCATCCCCATCCCGTTGCCTAGGCCGCAGCAGATGTGCAGGTTCACCACGGCCGGCCGGCGCGTTGCCTGGGCGTAGCCGTCGGCGATTGCCACGGCGGGAAGCTCCTGCAGAGCGAGGACGTACGTGAACCGGCGGTCGTCGGCCAAGGCGTCGTTAAGCGGCAGTTCCGTGGTGCCGGGATTGCCGAAAATGTACCGCACGCCGTAACCGACGAGCATGTCGAGCAGGATGTGGATGCCGGTGGTCATGGCCATAGGAGGTGATAAAAGGCCGATATGTTTAGCCCCCGGCACTTGTGCCGGGTGTGCGTAACAGATCGTTCTGCTCCCGGCTCAAGTGCCGGGGCTAAACATTCATGTAGTTTACTTTTCTTTATGCGCATGAAAAAGCCCACGAGAATGAACTCATGGGCTTGGACGACTCCGATGAAAAAGGGGGCCTGTCCCCCTTTTCTCGTTTAATATCGATAATACGTCGGTCTGCGCGTCGTTCTGGGGACGGGCTTAGCCGGATGGGGCATCCGCTCGATGGGTTGGGGGGCGGGATTGACAGAGTCGTCTGATTGCCGGTTGGGAGATTGGATTGTTTGGCCGCCCATCCCGGGATCGACGTAGCGAGGCTGAGCTTGCATGGCGCCATAGCCGCCGTTGCAGCTTCGGCAATTTCCTCCTCCGATGTAATTGCCGTAACCATCACACGGATCGCAGCAATCGGGCGGACAGCTCCAAAAGTCGCCCCAGTAGCGCTCACCGCATCCGCAAGTGCTCCAGTGACCGCCGCCCCCGCAGCCGCTCACGCACTCGCCTCCGCATCCCATTCCACAGCCGCCCCCGCAACAGCCGCCGCCTCCCCCGCAGAGTGTGCCGAGAAGAGAACAAACGGGCGTCAACGGACCGGTATATGTCCGATCGTGGCAGCCGCGCCCACGACGGCAGCAGCAGGGATCACAGCATGGATCACAACACGGATCGCAGCAGGGATCGCAGCAATCATCACAGGGACCGCAAGCTCCGCCATAGGGACGAGGCAACAAATTAAAGGGAAAGATTCCCGGCCGGCCGCGATCGTAGCGGCAGCACGGATCGCAGTGGTCGTCGTCGCAACAATTCCAACAAGTGCTCAAGACCGGTCCGCGGCTCCCGGGTCCTCCGCCGGCGCCGATCAGACCGCATAACAATCCCGTCATGAATAGACTGTTCATGGCTTCCATGCCCTCCTGATAGGATTGGAAGTGTTGATTGATTTTGAATGTGAACGTTAGCTTAACAGCGACAAATGGCCGCCGCAGATTGTGGAAGTCACTCTCGGCGGCTGTAAGCCGCCGGCTACCGAGTAGGTTGGTGCGCAGTAATTTGCCCCCCTAATGGGTAGGGCGTGAGTGCAAAATGTCTAGCGCTACTGCTGCTTATCGGCGGAAAAACAGTTGAGGTCGAGAAAATCGATAGATGCGATAAATCCTCGTTATTTTGCCTAGAATCTCGTGGTTTTCGGGGTTTTATCGCAATCAAGCACATTGAAAAATGCGGCCGGGCGGATTCCGTCGGCGGTAGCCCGAAAACGATCCGGCGTCGGGAATTTTCCCTTCCCGGGAGACCGGAAAATTCCGGAAATAGAGCGGTATGCAGACGGCACGCGGAGTGTGCCTGCTCCGGGGACGATCTTCGATTATAATAGGATGAAAAGGGGATGAAGGGGACATTCAACGTCTTGTGGAGGACGCGGGCCGTGACAAAGCGACTTTCGACGATTCAAACCGCCGTGGAATCCCTGGCCGCCGGGCGGATCGTGATCGTCATGGATGCCGAGGACCGCGAGAACGAAGGCGATTTTATCTGCGCAGCGGAAAAGATCACGCCGGAGATCGTCAACTTCATGATCACGCACGGCCGGGGTCAGCTCTGCATGCCGATCCTGCCCGAGGTCGCCGACCGGTTGGAGCTTCCTCCCATCGTCGAGCAGAACACCGCCCCGTTGCAGACGGCGTTTACCGTGCCGGTGGATCATCGCACGAGCCGCACGGGCATTACGGCCCCGGAGCGGGCCAGGACGATCCGCGAGATCCTCAATCCGCAGAGCCGACCGGGCGATTTTGTCCGCCCGGGGCATCTCTATCCGATCGTGGCGAAAGAAGGGGGCGTGCTCCGCCGGGCCGGACACACGGAAGCAACCATCGACCTGATGCGGACAGCCGGCCTGTCGCCCGCCGGCGTGTTGATCGAGATCCTCGGCGTCGGCGGCGACCGGGCCACGCCGGAAGAGCTGTTCGCCCTGGCCCGGCGGTTCGAACTGGAAATCATCACCATCGAGTCGCTGATCCGGCACCGCCGCGTCCGGGAGAAACTGGTTTACCGTCTGGCCGAGGCGGACCTGCCCACCCGCTATGGACGGGGACGGATCGTGGCCTACGGCGTCCGCTACGAAGAGCAGCAGCCGGTGGCGATCATTATCGGCGATCCGACCCGGGCCGCCCAGCCGCTGGTCCGGTTGCACTCCTCCTGTTTCACCGGCGACCTGCTCGCGTCGCTCCGTTGCGACTGCGGCGACCAGTTGCACCTGGCGTTGCAGATGATCGCCCAGGACGGCGCGGGCGTGCTGGTCTACCTGCCGCAGGAGGGCCGCGGCATCGGGCTGATCGAAAAGATCAAGGCCTATCAACTGCAAGACCAGGGGCTGGATACCGTCGAGGCGAACCTGGCGCTGGGCCATCATGCCGACAGCCGCGACTACGGCGTGGGGATCCAGATCCTCAAGGACCTCGGCCTCGGCCGGGTCCGCCTGCTGACGAACAATCCGAAGAAGACCGACGCCTTCATCTACGGCGGATTCGACCTGGAGGTGATTGACCAGGTCCCGATCATCGGCCCGATCCACGAGCACAACAGCCGCTACCTGGCCGCAAAAAGGGACAAGATGGGACACCGGCTGCCGTAAACATGTAGAAGCGGCATCCTGCCGCTTCTAAGAGATTTCAATCGTTTCGGAGCACGGAGAGCCGGGGCTGGAGGGCGATCTGGTAGGCGGCGGGGGTTTCGAGCTTGTTGCCCCGGCGGTCCAGCAGCAGCAGCGTGACCGTAACGTCGTCGAACGGGCCGGTGAAGGAGGCGTCGGGGGCGATCCGGTAATCGGTCAGGCGCAGCCCGTTGCGGCAGTCTTCATCTTCGAAGCGGACGGGCGGCGTGCGCCGGGCCAGCGTGCCGACGCGATTCTCTTTCCAGGCGTCCAGGACGAGAATGAGGATTTCTCTGGCCCGCTTCGAATCGTACGGCGGCGCCGGCGGCCGGGAGGAGCAGCCGGCCGCCAGCAAAACGGTGAAGAAAACAATCAAGTAACGGCAATTCTTCACGGCCGGACTCTTTGTTGTGAATGTTCTTGAATGATTGATCAATGTCATCCTGAGCGCAGCGAAGGAGCTCCGATGCACCTCGGCCAGACCAGATGCTTCGCTTCGCTCAGAGCCTCAGGATAGTCTATTATTCGGGGAGTGGGAAGTTCTTCTTGTCGGCGCGGTTGCAGAAACTGCGGTGGACCTCTTCGGAGATGTCGTAGCTGACGTGATGCACGGAGCCGTCGCAGAGGGCCATGTTGAAGCCGGAGGCGTGGGCGCTGCCGAAGTTGTAGGTGCCGTTTCCCCAGTATCCGTAGCTGGTGTCGCTGGGATTCGAGGGATTTCCCCGCGTATCGTGGTGCGGCCGGAAATAAGTATAGGGATTGGGGGGATCGGTCATCGGCATCCAACCCGCCCAGCGCACGACGTCGCGGTCGTCGCTCACGAGCGGCCCCTGGTCGTCGCCCATCGATGCGCCGTCCTTTGCCGCGTCGAGATCGACGTATTTCTCGCCGATCAGGTACGTCGAGGAGAGGCCGTCGGTGATGTCTTTTACCTTGAATCGGCTGTGGAGCCAAATAATTCCCGTGACGTACGGCTTACCAGTGACGGGATTTCGCTGGTAAGGGTCAGGCCAGGCAACATCCTGGCAACCTTCCAACTCGCCTCACGTAGAGCCGGGGTCCATGGGGGAGTAGATTTCACCCGCGTTGGCGGCGTAGTCGGTTCGGCCGGCCTTGTCCAGGGGCGAGCAGAGGTTCGGCGTGTTGTAGGAAAGGACGGGGTAGTTCGTTGGCCCACGGCGCGAGGGGCAATAAAACACCGGCAGCGGCGTGGCGAGCCGGAGTTTATTCGTGTCATAGAGCGCGGGCGGGATGCCCATGAATCCGACGCCTTTGCCCATCTCGAAGAGGGGCTTGTTTTCCAAATAAGGGAGCAGGACGTAAAAAAAGGCCCCCGTCTGGTTCACGCCCATTCCCCGGTCCGGATGCGGGGCATAGCCGTTGCCGTAGCCCCCGGATGGAAAGGTTTGATGGGTGCTGACGTGATGGAGCATCGCCGTGGCGAGTTGCTTGAGATGATTGCCGCACTCGGCACGTCGGGCGGCCTCGCGGGCCGCCTGGATCGCCGGCAGCAGCAGGGCGATTAAAATTCCGAGGATGGCGATCACCACCAGCAGTTCCACCAAGGTAAAGGCGGAAGGGGCGGGGAATGAGCGGGGAGTGTGGAAGGTGGCAGGCAGAGCGCGGAACGACACCGGCGGCTGACCACGGGCCGGTTGCCGCGGATTGCGGATTGCCGTTTTCATGGCAGCACCTCTCCCAAACAATAATATCATCGCAACGCCCCGGGATGGCAATCCCGGGGGCATAGTATGTCAATTCACGGTCATAGTCGATGCGGCATCTTGCCGCATCTGCAGGAAGCGGCAGGATGCCGCTTCAACTTTTTTCTATTTCCGCCTCCAGGCGGCCCGGAGGACGCCCAACCCGGCCAGGGCCAGGAGGATCCACGTGCTCGGCTCGGGCACCGGCGACGAACCCTCGATGCCGGGGGACGGGGGAACGCCGATGATCAACGATCCCTGGGTGATGCTTGTGGCGGTGAGTTGGGCCCCGGGATACAACCGAGTCGTACCCGGACCCGAAATGGTGCCTACCGTATGGGTATAGGTATCGTCGTCGATCAGGAACGTGCCGTAATTGACGATCGGCGACGTGGTGCTGATTTGACCGGTTTTTTCCCCAAGCGGCAGCGTATTATTTTTTGCCAGGACCAGTGTCCCTCCGCTGATCAACGTCGTGCCGGTGTAGGTGTTGGCGCAGTACAACTTGGCGACGGAATCTCCGGTTTTTACCAGCCCCACGTCCCCGGCCAGGAAACCGTTGATGATGGCGCCCTGGATCTGGTAGTCGCTGGTGCAGGTCACCACTCCCCAGCCGTGCAGCGTGGTGCCGTCCGACATGGTTAACGACTTGATTGTCGGCGAGTAGGAACAGAAGCACAGCGTACCGCCGGTGACCACGTAGTCGGAGTTGGGTTGGGAGGGAGTTTCGTACGCAAGGAATCCTGCCTCGACCCGGGTGGTGCCGGTGTAGGTGTTGTTGGTTCCATCGAGCCACAACCTGCCGGGGCCTCGTTTGATGATGCCTGCTCCCGAGTTCTGGCTGTCGACGATGTTGCCCGAGATTTCTCCTTTATAAGCGCTCGTAATGTCGTTTTTATTGACTTCAATGACGCGGTCCTGGCCGTTGAGGTCGATGTTGTTTTTTAAATCCACGACGTTCGTCGAGGTGGGAGAGTTCAGCTTGAGCGGACCGATGATCTTGGTGCCGATATCGCTCGGATTGGAGGCGTCGCCCCAGACGAGCGTCGGGCTGCCAAGGATGTTCACGGTCAGGAGGCCCGTGCCGGCGGAGAAACCGCCGCCGCCGGGTCCCCACTGGAATGCCCAGCCGCTGGTTCCCAAGGGGCGGATAAACGAAGTCGCTCCATAGCCTTGCAGCACCCCGCCGTCGAGATTGAGGAAGCTGCCGTAGGGTAAACCCGTATAGTCGTTCGCCTGAAGGGCGCCGTCCTTGATGGTGGTCGTGCCGGTGTAGGAATTCACGGTGTTGAGGGTCAAGACGCCGGAGCCTTCCTTGGTCAAACTGCCGGTGGCGCCGGCGGCGTTGGCCAGGGCCGAGGCAGCGGTGGCGTTATAGCCTTGCGTATCGATCGTGGCGCCTCCGCCGGCGATCGTGTTGGTCGTGCCGCTGAGGAAATCGGCGCTGTCGGCCAAGGCCGTCAACGCGCCGCCGTCGAAGTTGATGGTTCCCGTGCTGCCGCCCTGGAGCACTTGGCCCGCGGTGAGGTTGCCGCCGGCGTTTAAATTAATCGTGCCGGAACTGGCTCCTCCCAGGGTGAGACTCAAGACGGTGTTCGACGTGCCGAGGTCCGCCGTGCCTCCGTTGTCGATCGTTGCCGTGTCCGTGCTGGAATCCGGCGGTCCGCCCCCGGGAGTCCAATTTCCCGGAGTATCAAAATCCGCACCGGCCGAGCCCGTCCAGGTAAAATCGACGGCGAGGGCCGGCAGAGCGGTTGTCAGGGAGATGAACAAAAATGAAAAAAATCCAGAGTGGAATCGACTCATCAGAATGCTCCTCGAGTAAGGTTGACATGAACCGGTATTAATAAACATCGTCGTTTGGCGGAATACCGAGAGGGCGTGAATCCATCAAAACCGCCAATCCTGGTGCATACGCGAAGTGCCGCGTACCGGGAGTGGACACTGTTCCTTGCGGACCGAAGGATGGCCGTTCGAGGAATTCACAGCCTCCGAAAAATTTTTATTCTTTGTCCGGCGGGTGATGTGTAAAACACCCCCGAATCAGTCGGCGCCGGACAATTTCCCAACGCGCTGGAGCCTGGATTTTTGCTTCCTTTCCGTTGGCGTCTGAGGCGGTTTCCTTCGCACGCGGCGTGCGCCTCAGGGACCGTGCCGCGTGCAATTCCACGTATGTTTTGGGATCAATCTACAACGTCCCCTCCTGGAAATTTCCGGGTGCCGGGAGCGTGCGAAGCCGCCGTCGGCTTTTCCACCGATTGTGGAGGAGATATCGGACCGCGAGACCGTTGAAACGATTATTTTGGAGAGAAGAGGCGCCGGGGCGGGCGATCAGGCGCAGAGGCCACGGGGGCGCGAAGTCAGAGCAAACCGCGCGGCGCTCCGGAAGCGGGAGCGGGCCGCGCAGGCAAGAAATTGCCGTGCGGAATTCTTTCCCCGGCGCGACACGGCCGGGCAAGCCGTAGTCGCTCATAACCTATGCATTAAATAAAACATATACATTGTTTGATTGCCGCGGATAGTTAAACCGTCGCAAGATTTAGTTCAACATTGATAGAATGTGCTATTAGACTAGCAGAATTAGCAGGTCTGTCAAGCAGTTTTTCAGGGGTTTTCGCCCTTTTCATTCAGATTCGTTCTCATTAAGAGGGGGGGATTCCAACAGGCTTTAACTTGGCGGCGGGAGGCGAAATCGACTGGTACCCGCGTCGAAACTCCGGAGTCCCGCATGCCGGAATACCACGAAATGCCCCCGGGCGTCCTCTATTCCTCAAGCCAATTTAACGATTATAATTACAGAAGATCTTACTTTTCTCTCAGAAAGGGACATGCCATGCCCTCTGAAAAAGGATTTACCCTTGTCGAACTCCTGGTGGTGATCGCGATTATCGGGATTCTCATCGCCCTGCTCCTGCCGGCGATCCAGGCTGCCCGCGAAGCGGCGCGGTGCTCCCAATGCACGAACCATCTGAGACAAATGGGAGAAGCGGCTCATAATTATCTCACCGCACAAAAACACTTTCCCTCGGCAGGTTGGGGCGTGGACTGGGCCGGCGATCCGGACCGGGGTTTTGATCGGAGACAACCCGGCGGATTGTTTTACCGTCTTCTCCCCTACATGGAGATGAATCAACTTTTCAATTTCGGCCGAGGAAGCGCTGGTAATCCGGATTCCGATGCGGTGAAAAGAAATCGGATCCGGATGCGGATCGAAACCCCGGTCCCGCTGTACTACTGTCCGACGCGCCGGGCGCCGGTCGCCTATCCCTTTCGACCGGATTCTTGGGGAGGATTTCGCAATGCCTCGCCGCAACCGAAAGTCATCGGGCGAACCGACTATGCCGGCAACGGCGGCAACTTCCCCAACAATTGTTGCACCCACGGTCCGGACAACTACGCCGGTGCACATCACTATTCCTGGGGTTCGCAGCCGGGTTACAACAGCCAAGGCGCCGTTATTTATTACCGTGGTCTTAAGGAAAAGGACTTTCTTGACGGCATGAGCTTTACCTACCTAATCGGCGAAAGATATTGTGACCCCGACCATTACATGACCGGGTTGACCTCCGGCGACGATCAGGGATGGGACGAGGGATATGATTACGACGTCGCCCGCTGGACCAGCAAGGAAACCCCTTGTGATAAGAATAATAAATTTTTTGAAGACACCGAGGCAAGCTATTATCAACCCCGACGGGACCGCAAAGGCTACTATAACGATCGCAACTTCGGCAGCGCCCATACCAGTGCGTTTAATATGGCCCTCTGCGACGGTTCGGTACACAGCATTAGCTACACCATTAGTCTCGAGACACACTTCCGCTTCGGTTGGCGGAACGACAAAGGCATGCACGACAAGTCGGAATTCTAGATCCTCTTCTGAAACGTCGTCCTGAGCGTAGCGAAGAAACTCTGTTGCTCCTCCACCAGCCCGGATTCTTCGCTTCGCTCAGAATGACGGTGCGTATTTACGGCGGGGAACTCCAGTGGACTTCGACTTGACGGTGGGTGGCGAAATCGACCGGTCCCGCGTCGAAATCGCGAAGTCCCGGGTGATGAAACATCACGTGATGCACCCCGGCGGGCAGGTTATCCACCGTACAAGGGGTGGTGTACGGCTGGCCGTCGGCTTTTCGCAGGGGGGCGCCGTCCAGGGAGATGGTTGCCTCGAAGGGTTCGGTGACGAAATTGACGTGTACCCGCGGCGGGCGGGTCGCCCACCAGGTAGACGCTGCCAGGATGAGCACCACGACCAGTGTCGCCGCCGAGACGATCAGCCGTCGCCGCGTCCGCGTTCGCCCCGCGGGGATCTCCTGCCGTAAAGTCGCTAATTCCGCCTGCATCTGCCGCGCATCCTGGAATCGCTGTTGCGGATCGGGTTGGCAGGCCCGGAGCGCCAACCGCGTCAGGACGCCGAGGATCGGAGACCGGGCCACTTCGCCGGCCGCGTCTCCCAGGCGGGGGAAGTTCTCCGACGGCAGACCGGTGACCATCTCGTAGAGGACCAGTCCCGCGGCGTAAACGTCGGCCCGGGCGTCCATGCGTCCATCGGGAGGCATGTACCGCTGGGTGCCGACGCGCGAGACCAGCGGACTGTTCTCGGCCACCAGGCCGAAGTCGGCGAGTTTCAACTCTCCGGCGACGAAGATGCAGTTGGCCGGTTTCACGTCGCGGTGGACCATGCCGGCCTCATGGAGCGCCGAAAGCCCCGTCAGGAGTTGTCGGCCGAACTCCGCACACTGGTCGGGCGGCAGCGGCCCCTGCGCCAACCGGTTCTCCAAGGTCGCCGGCCAATAGCCCGGATCGGTGGACGCCGGGGCGCCGGAGAGGTCGTCCGCGGGATCCATGACGTAAAACAAGTCCCGGGCGGTGCGGCCCACGTGATGGATGCCCAAGAGGTTCGGATGCCGGCGGAGTTTTTCCTCCAGGCGCGTGAGCGAGGTGATCTCGCGGCCCGCCGCATCGGCCGTTCCCGACCGGTGCAAGGGGATCACCTTCACCGCTCGGAGGTGACCGGTCGTCCGGTTCCGGGCCAGCCAGACCCGGCCGAAGCCGCCCCGGCCGATCGGCCGGAGCAGTTCGAAGTCCGGGATCTCGGGAGGCGTTTTGCCGTGGTCGGTCGTTTGTGGGGAAAGCGGATCAGACACGATTATAAGTTCTCAATAAACGTCTACTCAATCATTCAACATGCTCTTTGCGAAGCGCGTCGTGAGCGACCGCTGGACGGCGGCCGGAGGGAGCGACTGGAGGGCCTGCTTGACGCGGTCGCCCAGTTGCCCGTCGTTGCGGTACGCCAGTCCGAGTTCGCCGAGCCGCCGGCAGGCCCTTTTTCGGGCCTTGTACGCGGCGTTTCGCGTCAGTCCCGTGATCTTGGCGACTTCGGCGCCGGCCAGTTGGCC
This sequence comes from Pirellulales bacterium, assembly GCA_016936015.1. Lineage (GTDB taxonomy): Bacteria > Planctomycetota > Planctomycetia > Pirellulales > Thermoguttaceae > JAFGPV01. The sequence continues at coordinate 21,147 of JAFGPV010000078.1, read as the reverse complement.
GAGCGTGAGCAGTTCGAACGCCAGGTAATCGCGGGGATTCATTTCCCGCCGTAGGACGTCCAGGAGGACGCCCAGCAAGGATTGCTCGAAGGCTGACTGCCAGGCGGCGTCCGGCGTTTCGTCGTTGGCTTCGACTTCGGCCGCGACTTCGACGGAGGAGCCGCCCGCGCCGCGGAGCCGCTGGGCAGGCCGGCGGCGATACTCGGCCACCTGGTTCCGCACCAGCATTCCCAGCCAATCGCGGAAGCGCCCCCGCCGCGGATCGTAGCGGAAGACGTCCCGCTGCTGGAAGACCTTGACCATCACCTCCTGGACGATTTCCTCGGCCGTGTGGTCGGCGCAGCCGCGGCGCCGGGCGAAGGTGAAAATCAGCCGCCAGTAACGGTCGAAGAACTCGTCCCAGGCTAGCGGATTGGCTCCGTCGCGCAATTGCTCCAGCAGCGTGGCTCGCGTTTGGCTCGTCATGGTTCGGAAGGAGAAGCGGCATCTTGCCGCTTCCTCGATGGAGGAAACCGTAACGTCCCTGCCCCGGATGCGGCAAGATGCCGCAACTACTTTGGCCGGGTACGATTACCCATTATTCTAATTCCCCCTCTGCACCATCACTAGAGCCTGCTATCAAAGAGATGATTATCCCTGTCATCTTAACGCCCTGGGATGGCAATCCCAGGTGTGGAAAACGATGCCATGTACCCCCGCGATTGCCATCGCGGGGCGTTGGATCGCATGACACTGAAATTCAACACCCTCGAAAACATTTCCAAAAACCACGGCCGATCATCCCGCCTCGGCGCATATATGAGATAATAGGCGGTCAGACAGACCCGCGAATGAATGAAAGTTTCGCCCCGGCACTCGTGCCGGGCGCAGGGCGTTTCTCTATGTCCGCCCGGCACAAGTGCCGGGGCTAAACGCTTTCAATCTTATTGAAAAGAAAGGTGAAGACCATGAGCGGCACATTGCTCGCACTTACTTTGCTGTGGATGGGCGCCGAGCCGGTGGAATCCTCCGAGACGCCGCAGACGATGTTATACGTCCGCACCACGCCGGCCGGGGCGGTGATCCGGCTGGGCGGAAAAGAACTGGGGCAATCCGACGGGCTGTTTCCCGTCGCGCCGGGCAAGTACAAGATCATCATCGACCTGGAGGGCTACCAGCCGGAAGAGCAGCAAATCAACCTTCGCAAGGGCCGGATTACGCGGATCGAATTGACGCTGAAGTCCCGGGCTGCTGGCGCCGGGAAAACTCATTCCTCACAGCGCCGGAGATATTTTGTTCGTCTTGTCGTGAGTTTGGACGGCATGACGTTTGAAGGGAAAGCGGTGAGTTGGAAGGAACTGCCCGGTCTCTTCGAAAAGGTTCCGAACCGCGGACAAACTGTTTTGGAACTCGCGGTTACGTCGGACCAAATAACGTACAAGGAGTATGAGGGGGCCTTTGCCCGGGCCGCCAAACTCGCAAAACCTCTTGGATTCGAGTATCTCAGCCAGATCGGCGTCCATCCGCTCGGCTCCAAGGGGTCTCCCCCCCTGACGATCTCTCAAGAAAACAAGACGCCCGACAAGGAAAACCTCCTGAAGAATCCCGGTTTCGAGACGGGGAAGAGCCTTCCCGACAACTGGTATAAAAGCTCGTTGCCGAAAGGCAGGACCATTCCCGGCGTGAAGTCCATACTCGACAAAAAAGTCGCCTTTCGAGGCAAGGCCAGTCTGTGCATCGAGAAAACGGCCCAAAACTACTTCCCCATCGCCCAATGGACGCAGACGTTCAAGCGCGAGGGCGACCGGCCGACGCTGCGCTTATCCGCACAAGTGAAAACCGAAGACATGACCAAGGCGGTCCTGGACGTGTTGTTCCTTGACGAAAAGGGCAAGTGGATCTCCCATCATTGGATCGCCTACATCGGCAGCAAAGAGGAAGGCGATCCGCCGGCCAATCACGATTGGAAAGAGTATTCCGGCCAGGTGGATATCCCCGCGGGGACGAAGATAATCTGCGTCGGATTGCAGGTCTACGGGCCGGGCAAGGTCTGGTTCGACGACGTCCGGGCAAGTTACGCCAATTGAGCGGTTGTACGAGAATAATCTCGGAGTTGTTTCGCGTTGATTGAGGATCAGATTAACAATGTCGTATGCGTGATTCAGAGTCGGGGTGTGTCGCCCCGGCCTTTCCGGGCCGACACGGCCCGGCTCTGACATAAGATTACGAAATTCCTTTCCTGATACTCAATAGCCCTCACTCCCTGCCCCTTTCCCGTTGCAGGCGAGGGGCGGAATTCACTCTAGGCAGTACATACCGCTGGTCTCTACGGCGTGACGGTCGAGGATCTCACGGACGCGATCCTGCAAGGCGGAGGGAAACTCGAGGGCAAGGGTGCAGTCGGCGCTCAGGTGCCGGGGCGTCGGGATGAGCTTGCCGGGAATGTCCGCCGTTTGGAGCAGCTTTTCGGCGCGGAGGGCCGCGTGCGTGGTGAAGAACGTGGCAACGCTCGAGGGATCGGGCATAGCGTGCGGGTTACTTCCCGGAAAGTTGGCGGAGGCAGGCGCCAAAATAGCGGACCTGCTCGGTGGTGTTGAACGGACCGAGGCTTGCACGGACCGTTCCGCCCGTCCGGCGGAGCGTGCCGATGGTTTTGTGGGCGGAGGGTGCGCAGTGAAGCCCGGCGCGGGTCAGGATGCCGAAGCGCTGGTCGAGCGTCGCCGCCACGGCTGCAACGTCTTTCCCGGCCATCGTGAACGAGACGACGGCCGTCTGTTTTTTAGGATCGCGCGGGCCGTAAACCGTTACGCCCGGCACGGCCGCTAGTTCGCCGAGCAGTGCGGCGGTCAGTTCCCGGAGTCGCCGCATTAAGGCCGCAACGCCTTGCGCTTCGAGCCAGGCAAGCGCCGCCGAAAGGCCGGCGATGCCGGGGCCGTTCAGGGTGCCGCTTTCGTACCGGTCGGGCAGGTGGAGCGGCTGGATTTCGTGCTGCGAACGGCTGCCCGTGCCGCCTTCCTTCAACGACAGGAGGTCCACGTCTTCCCCAATCACCAGGCCGCCCGTGCCCGAGGGCCCCAGCAGACCCTTGTGCCCGCTGAAGGCGAGCAGGTCGATGCCGGAAGCGGGGAGGTCGATCGGGATGCAGCCCGCCGATTGGGCGGCGTCGACCAGCAACAGGATCCCACGCTTTCGTGTGATTTTACCGATCTCGGCCACCGGCTGAATCGTTCCCAAGACGTTGGACGCCTGGGTTACGACAACCAGCCGGGTGTTGGGGCGGAGTTGTTTTTGGACGACCGCCGGGCTGAGCCGACCCTCGGGCGAACAAGGGACGACGGTCAGTTCGACTACGCCGTCGGCGGCCAGCCGGCGCAACGGCCGCATGACGGAATTGTGCTCGACGCTGCTGCAAACGACGTGGTCGCCGGCGCGGAGGGAACCCTTGATGGCGAGGTTCAGGGCCTCGGTGCAGTTGGGCGTCAGGACGACTCGGGAGGAGTTCCCAACGCCGAACAGCCGGGCCAGCCGCTCCCGCGCATCGAGAACCACCCGACCGGCTGCCACGGCAAGACGATGGGCGGAACGCCCCGGAGAAGCCCCGATCTCCCGCTGAAAGTGATCGACCGCCCGATAGACCTCCTCCGGCTTGGGGTAGGATGTGGCGGCGTTGTCGAAATAGACGATTTTGTTCATGGTTCCCTCAGAAACCAGCCGACGATCAGGCAGATCGCCAGGCCTCCCGCCACGGCAACCTGTCCTGTCACGGGCACGCCGGCCGGCGAGGCGGCCAGGCCGAAGTTGTGGGCCAACGCCGCCCCGACGAACATCCCTGCCAGTGCGCAAAACGCCCCGCCGTCGCCCTGGCCGGCCAAGACCAATTGCCTTAAGGGGCATCCGCCCAGCAGGACGGCGCTTAAGCCCACCAGCGCCATGCTCAGGAAGCTCCAAAGGTGGTTCGAATGCGCGATCGGCTGGCCGGTGAAACCGGGTCGGAATTGCCCCAGCGCCAGGTTGGTTACAAAGGCTATAACTAACGCCGCCGCCAGTCCGACCAGCAGGTGCGGGCTGCGGATGAGCAACAAATCGCGGATGCCTCCGGCAAAACACAGACGGCTGCGCTGGGCCAGCACGCCGATGAGCAGGGCGGCGCCCAGGGCAACTCCCAGGGGAACGGCCTGGCTTCCCGGTCCCTTGGCGCTGAAGAAGAGGAAGGTGGGACGGAACAACAGCAGCGTCAACAGGCCGACCGCCAGGAAGGGGAGCACGACCGTGGTCGCATACGAAGCGGCTATCGCGCGGCCCAGTGAGTAGCCCCGCCGGAGAAACGACGTGCCGATCCCGATGCCCAGGACAAATCCGGCCAGCCCGCCCAGCGCGGTCCAGTCGCCGCCGCCGAGGCGAAGCGTCATACGGACAGGACAACCGAGAAAGACCAACGCACCGAGCATCATCAAGCCGCCCAGGAGGAAACTGACGGCGGGGGCGGCGGCGCTGCGGCCCTTCCACTCGCCCGCCAGTACGGCCGCCAGCGCTACGCCGAGGATCAGCGCCGGAATCTCCGGCCGCAGATACTGCACCACGGCCTCTCGGTGCAGGCCGAGCGCTCCGGCGATGTCCCGCTCGAAACAGGCGATGCAGAGGCCCATGTTGGGCGGATTACCCGCCCAGGCTAGCAGGGCGCCGAACGCTCCCAAAACTGCGCCCGCTACGATCACCGCCGGGGGCGCCGGGGTTTTCCAGTTGCTTTTCATGGCTCTAAAAAACTGAAAAATGAGGCCCTTGTCAAGATGGGGGGATTTATCTCGATCCGAGGATTTGGTAGTCTCGTGACATCAAGCCATGAATCAAAATCTGTTTTTCTTCGGACTGACGGCGGTCCTGCTGAGCCTGATTCTCTTCGGGGGATGCTCGCGGGCGTCCAAGTCGTACGCCCCGGAGGTCGATCCGGACGAGGCGGGCATTGCCGCCCTCGAGCAATACGACGGAAACAAGGACGGGAAAATCTCCGGCCCGGAGTTGGATCGCGCGACCCCGCTGAAAGCCAACTTTGGTCAAATCGACACGGATGGCGATCACGCCCTAGCGGCCGAGGAGATTGCCGAGCGGATCCGGTTCTGGCAGACCAATAAGCAGTACGGCGGCCGGGCGCCGATCCGCTGCACGGTGTTGCACAATCGGCAGCCCTTGGCCGGCGCCGTGGTGAAATTGACGCCGGAAAAGTTCCTGGGCGGGAAGATCAAGCCCGCGTCGGGAACAACCGGCCCCGGCGGCACGGCCGTGATCATGACCGATGGCGCCGGGCCGGACGATCCTCCCGGCGTCGGCCCCGGCTTCTACCGCGTGGAAATCACGAAGGCCGGCCAGCCGATCCCCGAATGCTACAATACCCGGACAGTCCTGGGCATCGAGGCGTCGATGGATAATCCCGCCATGCGGAAGAGGATTCCTTTCCACCTGAAGTATTAGAACGATTTTTCCTGTATGCAAAATGAATATTTCGAAGTTCCATCAACGTCCGCTACCGGGATTTGAAAACCGCGTCGGGGAGCCTCGAAAGCATCCGCCAGGCGGCGCGGGAGCGGTGACTGAGATAGGCCTTCACGTGCGTGCCGAGTTCGGCAAAGGTGCGGTGGTACTCGGGGATTTCGAAGAGAGGATCGTAGCCGAATCCTCCGCTGCCTCGGGGTTCATAGAGGATTTGTCCCCGACAAGTCTCTTCGCTCTCGGCTTGCAGGGCGCCTTGCGGATCGGCCAGCGCCATGGAGCAGACAAACCGGGCGGTGCGGCGGTCTGGGGGGAGATCGGCCAGCTTGGTTAGCAGGAGGCGATTATTGTCAGCGTCGGAGGCCTCCGGACCGGCATAGCGGGCGGAGTAGACGCCCGGCTCGTCGCCCAGGGCGTCGACGATCAGCCCGCTGTCGTCGGCCAAAACCCACCGGCCAAGTTGTCGGGCGTAGCCCGAGGCCTTCAAGGCGGCGTTGGCGGCAAAGGTGCTTCCGTTCTCCTCGACGGGCGGGACCGCCGGATAGTCGGCAAGCGTTTGGATCTCTACGCCCAGCGGGCGGAACAAGTCGCGCAGTTCCTCCCCCTTTTTCCGGTTCGCAGTGCCTAGGACGATGATCGAGTTCTGATTCATATCTATCATTTTGCCGATGAAGCCTGACGGAGTGAAGAGGTCGGGACGGAGTAGACCCCTTCCCCGGAGTGGTGGCATCGGTTCTCCCCCCTCGACGTCCCGAAGTCTGGGGTTAGAATTGTGTATTTAGGGAATAGGAAACGGTGCATGGGACAGTTGCTCAATCAACCTCGGACGGTCTCGGCTTCGACGACTCCGGCTTTGACGGTCCCGGCGTCGTTGCGCAACTTGTATGCTCCCGTTCTCTCGCAACTTGAGCGCGTGAACATCCTTTTATACGAGGAATTGTGCAACGATCATCCTTTTGTGGATCAATTGGTCAAACACGGTTTCCGTTTGGGGGGGAAACGGCTTCGGCCCGCCCTGGTGCTGCTCTCGGGCCAAGTCTGCGGACCGCTGGGCGCGGATCACTTTACACTGGGAGCGGCCGTGGAGTTGATCCACACCGCCACGCTGATTCACGACGACGTGCTCGACGAGGCCACGCTCCGCCGGCATCTGGACACGATCAACGCCCGCTGGGACAATGAAGCCAGCATTCTGCTGGGCGATTACCTCTTCGCCCGGTCGATCTGCCAGGTCAGTACACTCTCCGATCCGTTCGCGTTGCGGGAACTTAGCCGGACGGCGCGGATCATGTGCGAGGGAGAGTTGCGTCAAGTGGGCCATCGGGGCAACTACCAGCTTGCCGAAGAGGAATACCTGACGATTATCGGCTCGAAGACGGCGGAACTGATTGCGCTCTGTTGCCGATTGGGCGCCTATTACTCCGGCGCGTCGACGGAAGATTGTCAGGCGCTCGGGCGTTACGGCAGTCATTTAGGAGTGGCGTTCCAGATTGCCGACGACGTGCTGGATTTGACGGGCGACGAGAATACGGCGGGAAAGTCGCTGGGCACCGATCTGCTGAAGCAAAAGGCCACGCTGCCGCTGATCTGCCTGTTGGGCCGCGTGGAGCCGCATCGGCGTCCCGAACTGGAAGCCCTCCTGGCCGCCACCGACAATCATCGGACGGAAGCGCTCCGCCCCTGGCTGGAGCGTTACGGAGCGATCGAAGCGGCGCAGGCGCAGGCCGGAGAGTATTCCCGCCGCGCCGCCGCAGAACTCCGCGGCTTGCCCGCCGGTCCCGCCCGCGACGCCCTAGCCGGCCTGACGGAGTTCGTCGTCCATCGGACTCTGTAGGCGGCGGTTCCACTCAGACCTGGTTTTCCGCGGGGACCACGAAGGGATTGCGGTACTTGCAGGTCAGGAGTTGGTTGGCCGCTTTGCTGCCGGGGAAGGTCAGCGTAGCCGGATCCAACGCCAGTTCCTCGCCGAAGCGGACGGAGAGGGAATCGAGCTGGATTTTGTTGTACTTCAAGTGCGCCGTCAGCCGGTCGAGGGTTTCCTGGGGGTTTTCGCGGGTTTTAATCCCTTCCAGTTTCTGTTTCAATTCCTTGGAGGGAATTTCCGTGCCGAGACGGTAGGAAATATTACAGGCGTGGACCAAGGCGGCTGAGAGATGCCCCTCGGCAATGTCTGCATGGAGATCTTCCGCCTTGCGGTCGCGGACGGCTTGGATGAAGTTGGCGAAATGGGCGGGCAGCGCGGCTCCTCCATGAAAACGCCGCACTTCTTTTCCCTGGGGATCGAAGATCACGCCCGAGGCGGAACCGGGGAGGACGGCGTATCCTTCGCTGCCGTAAATGAACACATTAGTATCGTTCCTTCTGCGCCCGGCGAGTTCCAATCCGCGGACCTCGAAGACGAGGGTTTTTCCCGCGTCGTCGAATTCCATCATGGACACGAGGGTGTTGGGCGTCTCGCCGGCGTCTTCATAGCCCCAGCGTCCGCCGTAACTCACCACGCGGTTGCACACCGTATTCAGGCCCAGCGCCCAGCGGGCGATGTCCATCTGGTGAACGCCCTGGTTGCCGAGGTCGCCGTTGCCGTAGGGCCACTGCCAGTGCCAGTCGTAATGGAATTGGGGGCGGGTCAGGGGGAGGATCGGCGCGGGACCGGACCAGAGGTCGTAATGAACGCCATCCGGAATAGGGTAATCACCTTTCGGTCCAATCGGTTTCCGCCGTTTGTAGCAATACGCCCGGGCCAGTTTGATATCGCCGAGCTTGCCCGAGTGGATGTACTCGATCGTCTTCCGGAATCCGGCGCCGGAACGGCTCTGGGTTCCTACTTGGCAAATCCGACGGTGTTTCCGCGCGGCGGCGACCATTGCCTTTCCCTCGTTCATCAGGTGGCAGGCGGGTTTTTCCACGTACACGTCCTTGCCGGCCTGCATGGACCAAATGGCGCCCAGGGCGTGCCAATGGTTCGGCGTGGCGATCGAGACGATGTCCACCGACTTGTCCTCCAAGGCCTTGCGGAGGTCGGCGACGTACTGAGGTTTCCGGTGCTGTTGCTGGGCGGCTTCTTCGGCGCGCTGGTTTCCCACGTTTTCGTCGACGTCGGCAATGTAGAGGAGTTCCGTGTCTTTGCGATTCAAATACGCCTTCATGTGGTGGACGCCCTGCCCACGGACGCCGACCACCGCCACGCCCAGCTTCTCGTTCGGGCTGGAGTTCTGCTTTTCGTCCTGGGCGAAGGTCTTTCCGGTTGGGGCGAGGGATAATGCAGCGGCGGCCAATAACGAATCTTCCAAAAACTGACGACGGCTAGAACGTGCCATGGCGGGCTCCGGGTATTGGAGGGATAGGGGGGAGGGCAGTGAGGAAATCATTATTTGAACTACCAATTTTAATTCTACAGCTTCGGCTGGCAATTTGCAAACTACCCCCGATTTCCGAGAAAAAAGAGAGAATCGACGCTTCTGCGTCGCACCGGCTGGTCCGCGGGAAGGCTGCGGACCGTGGGTCCGGAGGATTCCTAAGCGTCATCCCGATCGCAACGAAGAATCTGGACCGGATCGCGGCCCAGATTCTTCGCTGCGTTTGGAATAACTTTTACTCAATTGATTCTGATACAGGTCCTCACCACTGCGCAAGCCCGCTGAAAAACGAGTCGAAGGTTTGCTCGAGCATCGAATCCCGAGATTTCTTCTTTTTTTGGTTCTGCACTTGCACAAGGTCGAGGAACCAGTTGGTCGGAGACAGCCGATCCGTAATCATGGCGGAGTCGCGCTGCTCGGTGCGGGAGAGAATTTCATCGCAAACGGCTGCCGGTAAAGCGAGCGGATGCGGCTTCGAGGATACATCCGCCGAGAGGGGAGATTCCGTCGTCGGGGCGGCGACCAAAACACCGGCCGCACACACCGCAACGTTCAGGGAAATTTCTTGGGGTACGCCGGTCGCGGGGGAACCGAGAGGAGCCGCCTCGACCGAGAGCGTATTCACGGGGCCAACCGTTGCGATGGGTAAAGCGGGCATCACGGTTTTTTGCGTCGTCGGCCATTTCCTGGTTTCCAAGCCGGAGACTTCAGTAACGCCGGCGGCCGGGGAAGGAGCGGCGGAAGCGGCTGTACCTTTGACGCCCGAGAAAGCCGTTCCGCCGGAGATCTTCCCACTGCCGCCGACGGTCACTTTCGCCGGGGTGACACTGGGCGCGACCGGCGCCGCGCTCTCCTGCACTTTAACGGCGGCGGAGCGGTTGCCGCCGTCTCGCACTTGATGATTGCCGGTCGAGACAACGATCGGACCGGAGACTATGGCTGGCTTAAAGACGTTCCCGTTGGTTTTCCGCGCCGCGTCGGCGGGGGCGGCCGCGACGTCCCCGGCTATCGGCTTCTTGTTGCCGGCTCCATTCTCCGGGCCCGTCTCGGGAAGATCCTGACCGTCCCTAGGGGAGGTTGGGGGATCCGCTCCGACTTCATCACTGCCGCCGATGGTCAAGGTCCCCGCGGTAATACTGGGAGTCACCAGCAGCGAGCCTTCCTGCACTTCGACGGTGTCGGCTTGGATGCCGCCCTGAACGTCATAGCCGTTGCAGCCGATCGTGATCGAGCCGAAGACCGTGCCGGCCGGGTAATTATTGAAGTTTTCCTTCTTCAGCGCGTCGAAGGGGAAGACCAAGTTGTCCCCCGCCGCGGGCGCCACGTCGCCGAGCCAATTGGCCGGCGTCGTCCACAAATTGTCCCCGCCGCCGCCGTCCCAGGTGCGAGTGGCCGGGCCGGTTCCGGTGACCGTGATGATGACCATGCCGGTAGCCTGCTGATAATCCGGCAGAGGCGGCCAGCCTGACTCGCCATCGTCTCGAACGAGGTATGAAAAACTCTCGGTGCCAACGTAGCCCTGGGGATCGTACGTGACAGTATTACCATCCTTCCTTACTCTGCCGGCATGATGAGGATTTGAATACCAAACCCCGTCTACATTACTTGTAATATCTCCCCAGCCTACACTAATTACCGTTAGCTCCTGTGCAGATAAATCATAGTCCGGATCTGGGTTTGGATGCGCAATAGCCTCATCGCCTGGACCTGGACTGTCATTGGTCAACAAACCCCACCAAGTATCAAATGAGATCATCGTGTTACTATCAGTAGTTTTATTGTCAACTCCCGGCACCGGCTTGTCATTCACCGGCGTTACGACGATCGACATGGTTCTATATATCGGATCGGTATCCTGACCGCCGTAGGCAGTTCCACCGTCGTCCTTAACAGCGAATGAAAAGCTATCGCTGAAATACCACGGATCTAACAGGTTCTCATGTAGAGGAGCCGTGTATGTCAGCTTTCCGGCTGTAAGATCTGGCGTTGATACATATGTGATACTTGATATCGGAACACCGTTGTAATACAAATGCGGATCCGAAGGTGAATGCTGGCACGGGGTTACCCATACGCCAGCGAGGTCGTTGGGCGGATTATCGTGAGGATCAACAAATGGGAAATCGCTTGGTTGGAAGGCATAAGTGTGGCTCTCAAGAGGAGTGTTCTCAAGTACAGTCTTTGCATTATCGATTCCCTCAGGCGGGTCGTTGACCGACCGGACGTTGATCCACATGGTGTTGCTTGTGGGATCGGTGTCGTGGCCGCCGTTGGTAGTACCTCCATCGTCTTTCACGCGGAACGTGAAATGGTCGATGTTATCGCCATTTTCATCTTGTGCGGGAATGAATTTAAGTTTACCGGAATCAAGGTCAGCCTTGGGTATGTAAACTGTAGTTGACACGATACCCACTCCGTCGTAGGACAAGTGCGACGGCGAATTAACGCAGGGATCCACCCACACTCCGGCGAAATTATCGGACGGGTTGTCATGGGGATCGGTGAAGCCAAAGACCGCGGCGGTGAACGTGTACGTTGTGTCTTCGTTGGTGGTCACCGTATTATCCGTCCCTTCCGGCGCGTCGTTCACCGACGTAACCGTGACGGGAATGCTTAACTGAGCCTCTTCGCTTGTTGGGCCATCAGTAAGTCCCGGGTCGATGCCCGTGTGACCCAAATCATTTACCGTCACATGGATCGTATCCGATCCGTTGTAGTTCTGATTGGGACGATACATTCTTGCTGCCAACCATGTATTTACTTCAGATAGCGTGCCCGTGAACGGTCCCGCACCGGGCAGTATAATCCCATGGTCGGCCGACAGCCAAACCATGACCGTGTTATTCGGTGCGGGCGTCTCGTTCACATCAGGATCGTCAACGAAGATTCCCGGGATCGGCAAATCGGTATCTTCCAGTGTAGAGTAAGATGCAGGCCCATCAACCGTCGGCGTGTCATTCACGGCGTTGACCGTAACGTCGATCGTGCCGTTGTCCGAGAGCGGACCGCCGGCGCCGGTGTTGCCCTGATCGTCTACGAAAACCAGGATGGTGTCGGAGCCGTTGTAGTCCTGGTTGCCGCGGTAGGTGAGCGTGGCCACTGCATTGTTCACGTCGGCCAGCAAGCCGGTGAACTTCATCGTCTCGTCTTCCGTCCCGTCGCCGGTGAGGAACGTCAAGCCGTCGGTTTGTGCCAAGGTCAGCACGCCGTGGTCGGCCTGCAGGATCATTAAGACTTCTCCCGTGCCCGGGGCTTCGTCCACGTCCACATCCGTAACGTGAATGCCGGAGAGCGGAATCGGTTCGTCTTCGTTGCCCGACTGCGCTCCGGGCAGGGTCAGGACAGGAGCATCGTTGACCGCGTTAACGGTGACGGCGATGTCGGCCTGATCCTCCTCGCTTGTGGGGCCGTTGGTCAGCCCGGGATCCTGGCCCCAATTCCCCAGGTCGTTGGCGACCACGTGAATCGTGTCCGGACCGTTAAAGTGTGGATTGCCGCGGTACACGATGGTTCCGACCGCCGCGTTGACGTAATTCAGCAAACCGGAAAAGGTCATGGTCTGATCCTGGTAACCGTCGCCGGCGCCCGGTTCAAAAGTCAAGCCATCGGTTGTTGTCAGAGTAATCACACCGTGGTTGGCTGAAAGGGTCATACGCACGGTACCCGTCCCTTCATATGCGTCCACGTCCGTTACGTGGATGCCGGAAATCGGCTTGTCAACGTCCTCGTTGGCCGTCTGCGAGCCGGGGACGGACAGCACTGGACCGTCGTTTACGGGATTGACGGTCACGCCGATCCAATCCATGACCAACCGGGTTCCGCCCTCGCCCGTGTTGCCCAGGTCGTCCACCTGCACCAGGATCGAGTCCTGGCCGTTGAAGTTCAGGTCGCCGCGGTACACCATTCCTTCCAAGGCGGCGTTGACGTCGTCCAACTGACCTCTAAAGTTCATCATCTTATCGCCGGCCCCGTCGCCCACCCAGAACGTCAATCCCGTGGTCGATCCCAGGGTCATCACCCCGTGGCCGGCATAGAGCGTCGCGTTTACTTCGCCCGTACCTTCCGCCACGTCCACGTCGTGGATATAGGGCGCTTGGGTGGCGATCGTCAACGACCATCCGCCGGCGATGCTCCCCTGGGCAAAAAACGCATCGTCGTCCACGACGTATAAACTCCACGTTCCGTTGGGATCGGTCCCATTGAACTCCGCCAACTGGGATCCGTAGGGAACGCCGGGGGCCGGCGCGGGGAAATAGTCCTCCGAGCCGACGGGATAATTCGTGGGTTTGTAGACGCCGGATGTGATCAAGCTGCTGTCCGGCAGGTAACCGGCCGCTTGGTCGTCCAACGTCAAGTTCACGTTATAGATGCCTCCGCTAAAACCGTCGCCGCAGTCGGAGACCAACATAATCCTCTGGCCCGCCGGACCGACCAACATAATGTCGATGTCATCGGGCCAGGTGTGGCTGACGCCGTAAAGGCTCACGTTGACGTCGGTCACGACGCCGGTCATTCCCGAAACAACAATGTTCGACGGATAGGGATTGGCGGCACCATAATAGGGAATGGAAATCAAATCCGGATTGGAGAACGTGTCGGCGGCGGAGGATCCGATGGGAATGTCGGCGTCTTCGTTGCCCGAGCGGGTGCCGGGCAGAGTCAACTCGGGCGCGTCGTTCACTGCGGTGACCGTGATGGGCACGGAGCCGCTGGCCGACTGCGGCCCGGGCAGTCCGGTATGTCCCAAGTCGTTTGCCGTGACGATCAGATCGTCCAAGCCGTTGAAGTTCAGGTCGGGCGTATACACGACCAGGCTCAACGCGGTGTTCACCTCGGCCAGCGTCCCCGTGACGGTAACCGATCTGCCGCTGGAGGTCGTCCCGTCGGCCAGCGCCAGCTTGCCGTGGGAAACACTCAACGTCGCCTGCACGGTGTTGTCCGGCGACGGCGTTTCGTTCACGTCCAGGTCTTCCACGTGGATACCGGAGATCGCAAGGCTCGTGTCCTCGGGGGTCGTCTGCGGTCCGGGCAGCGTCAACACCGGCGGATCGTTCATCGGATTGACCATGATTTGGATCGTCCCGTTGACCGAGAGCGGACCGCTCGCGCCGGTGTTGCCCTGATCGTTCACGTACACGAGGATCGTATCGGGACCGTTGTAGTTCAGATTGCCTCGGTAGGTGAGGCTGGCCACGGCGGCGTTCACGTCGGCCAGCGAACCGGTGAAGGTCATCGTCTCGTCGGCGGTTCCGTCGCCGGTCTCGAAGGCCAGGCCGTTTGTGGTTCCCAGCGTAATCACGCCGTGGTCGGCCTGGAGGGTCATCTGCACGTCGCCCTCGCCCACGTCCACGTCGGAGACCAGGAACTGCCCGTCGGTGGTGGTGATCTCAAGCGACCAGCCGCCTGCGATCTGGCCGATGTTCATGCCGTTGTTGTCGTCATACACGTACAGGCTCCACAAGCCGTTGGCGGCGGCGCCGTTGAAGACCGCCAGATTGGCGCCGTAGGGACCGTCGGGGGCCGGCGCGGGGAAGAAGTCCTGCGAGCCGACGGGATAGTTCGTCGGTTTGTACGTCCCGGAGAAAATTTGCGGGCCGTTCGGCAGGAAGCCGGGCGCCTGGTCGTCCAAGGTCAGGAATACGTTCGCGATGCCTCCAGACCAGCCGTCGCCGCAATCGGACATCAAAATCATCGTCTGGCCCTGCGGGCCGACCAGCAGGATGTCGATGTCGTCGGGGAAGCTGTGGGTGATGTCGTTGAGGCTCACATTAACGTCGGTCACCGTGCCGGACATGCCCGAGACGATGATATTCGACGGATAGGGATTGACGTAACCAAAATAGGGAATGGCGATCGAAGCCGGATTAGAGAAGACTCCAGAGGAAGAGGGCTTGATTATCAGGTCGGTGTCTTCCAGCGTCACTTCCGGCCCGGGCAGATTCAACGTGGGCGCGTCGTTGATTGCGACGACGGTGATGGCGATCGAACCACTATCTGATAGCGCTGGGAGAGGATAGTTTCCCAGATCATTAACGGTCACATCGATCTCATCCAGATCAGAGCCGTTGTAGTGCTCATCGCCGCGGAACCACAAAACGCTGACCGCCGCATTGACGTCGTTTAGTAAACCGGTAAAGACCATTTCCGGATCTTCATAGCCGTCGCCCACGGTAAACGTTAAACCATCGGTTGTGGTCAGCGTCATGACGCCGTGTTCGGCCGAAAGGGTCATCTCCACCTCGCCGGTACCCTCATAGACGTCCACGTCTTTCACATTGATACCAGAGATTGCCAGATCTGTGTCCTCGTCGACTGTCTGTGCTCCGGGGAAGGTCAAATCATCAAATTCCGGCGCATCGTTGACCGCGTTGACCATCACGGGGATCGCGCCCTCGGCCCACAGCGGCCCGCCGGCTCCCGTGTTGCCCAGGTCGTTTACCTGCAGGTGGATCACGTCGGAGCCGTTGTAATCCTGGTCGCCGCGGTACACCAGCGTGGCCAGGGCGTCGTTCACGTCGTCGGCATAGAGCAAGCCGGTGAACCGCATCATCCGGTCGCTCGTCCCGTCGCCGATGGAGAACGTCAAACCGGCGGTTTGCCCCAAGGTCAGCACGCCGTGATCTGCCCAGACC
Source organism: Pirellulales bacterium (assembly GCA_016936015.1). Taxonomy (GTDB): domain Bacteria; phylum Planctomycetota; class Planctomycetia; order Pirellulales; family Thermoguttaceae; genus JAFGPV01. Next base: position 5,696 of record JAFGPV010000078.1, on the reverse strand, counting down.
TCCACTTCCACATAGCCCGTGCCTTCGTCGACGTCCACGTCGTCGGCACGGACGTTTAGGATGGGAATATCGGTGTCTTCATTGCCGGTTACCGACACGGGCAACGTCCATGCCGGTCCGTCGTTGATGGCCGTTACCGTTAAGGAGACCGTGGTCCAGTTCGACCATTGTGGATCGTACACGGCGTCGGTTATGCCATTGTCTTTGACGCGGTACTCGAAACTGGCCAATCCATTGAAATGGGGCGATGGGGTGTAGATGACTGTGCCCGGGATGGATCCGCTCAACGGGACTAGAGTTCCATGTGTGTCTCCGGTTGCCCTGACCTCGAAGTCCGTGAAGATTTGCCAGCTTTCATCGGGGGGGCCTGGAATATCGTTGCTTAACAAGTCATCGTCGGGACCGCCAATGTGAATGACTAGGGGGGTGTCTTCAACCGTCGGTCCGACAACGTCGGGATTGGCCGTCGGCGCGTCGTTGACCTCGATTACGGTGACAAAAACAAAACCCAAGGCCGACTTGGGATCGGCAACGCCGCGACTTGTCCCATCATCCCTAACCGTGTACCGGAATGTGTCTTCTCCGTGAAAATTCGGGGGCGGTGTGTAGATGATATTCCCATCGATAAGTTCCACGGTGCCGCCCATCGCGGACGTAGTGGTTTGGTACGGGAAAGGCAAACCAATAACCGTCAATATCTGATCGTTCTCGTTGGTGGGTCCCTTGCTGTCATTATCTGTCAAATCATCGGAAGTGATGACCATCGGTGTATCTTCCGTCGTGACTGGGTAATCATCGAAAGCCACCGGCGCGTCGTTGATTTCATGGATTACAATCAGCTTGTGATCGACGAGCTGGTTGTCGTTCGGCGGCGGAGCACCGGGGCCGTTGTCGGTGATTGTCCACTCGAGTCCCCGGGGATCGTTCCCATTTTCGTTGGCCACCGTCTTATACCGCAGTCCCTGCAGTTCGACGAGCGTCAACGTGTTCCCCTCATGGACCCGAGTCACCCCGTTTGCTTTGTAGATTTGAACGTAGGAAGGAATGTGGGTGACTTGATAAGTCAACGTCTGGCTCGCCAGTTCATCGGTCGCCGTGGCCGGCCCCGGAGCATAGTTCAGACCGGTCAAGTTCAATGAAGCGGAGGTGAAATTGTGGCTGTCCTCGTCATCGTAAATCGTGGGCAGCGGAGTGGGCGATGCCACCGGCGCGGTCCGCACCGGTTCGTCGTTGACCGGAGTAACGTTGACCGTCATCGTGTTCGGTGTTTGATCAAGATTGACGCCGCCGCCGAGAGTCCCTCCGTCGTCTTCCACCTGGAACGTGAAATTCGTATAGGGGCTTCCATTAGCATCGACCGGGAGAGTGAATTTCAGCTTCCCTGCCGTGATCTGTGCGGCCGTCACGAATTGATCCGCGGTGACCGCCTCGCCGGGATCCACGGACCCGTTAAGATCCTCGTCCACAAACAACGTGCCGGCCGACGGAAGCGTGGTGATCTTCACCTGATTGAAGGCGTCGGGCGGAGTATCCAGTGGATCAGTGAATCCGAAATCTGCTTCGGCGAATGTGTAAGGCGTGCCTTCATCAAGCTCAAGCATGGTTACCGTACTGTCGGTTCCCTCGGGGGGATCATTCAAATTAAAGTTGCCGAAGTCCTTGTCGGGGGCCACTTCGCCGGCGGCTAAGGTTACGAGGTGTGCACCGTCGGCGCCGGAGTCCAGGAAGTTCAGGCCGGATAATCCGTCACCCGACAATCCCGTAGAACCAATTAGCGTTAGCTGGCCGGTGGTCGGATTGAGTTGGTAAAGGCTGTTGGTTCCACCATAAATCGCTCCGTCAACGACGTAAAGCGTGCCGGTGGCGGGATCGAAGTCCATGCCCGCTATTACGCCCAAATTCACACTCAGCGGCACGGCGGTCAGGGTTGCTCCGGTTGTTTTATTAATAGTCAACAACCGATCGACATCCGTATCGAGCATAAAGAGCGTGCCTGCGGCGTCGAATGCCATGGCCGACATGTCCCCGAATTCCAGATTGCCGACGACGGTCGCTACACCGGTAGACGTATTGAGCTTGAAAAGCCGGAGGTCCCAGCCGGTGTAATCTTGAATACCATAAAGTTCTCCTGTTGTCGGATCAAAGTCCAGGTCGCCTTCGGAAATGCTATTCAGGCCCGTGGTGCCTACGAGCGATGACGAGCCGGTAATGGGGTCGATCGTATACAGCGAGTTCGGCTGAGGTGAGCTGCCGTAAGTATCTAAGGCATAGACTGTGCCGTCGGCCGCGATTGTAATACCCACAGGATAAGTGATGCCCGTATTTCGCGGATTGCCGGCTGCACCGGTGGCTGGATCCACGTCATAGAGTGTGCCGTCCCATGTAATCCCCAGGAGAGAGGTCGAACCAACTCCTGGATAGGTCTGCATCCAGCCGGTTTGGGGCACTTCGCGGACGGTGTAGGTGTCGGCGGGCAGTCCGGTGAAACTGTACGAGCCGTCTGCGCCCGTAACCGTGGAGATTTCGCTTGTAGTGAACTCCAGCGACCAGTTGAGGAGCGTGCCGATATCCGCCATGGCATCATCCGTGATTTCCAACGTCCAAGTGCCGTCGGTCATCTCGCCGTCGAAGTCCGAGAGCAAACCTTCCGGACGGAACGTCCCGGTGTAGGGAGGAATACCATTGACAATTGAGATGGCCGCCTCGTCGTCGAGCGTGGTATTGGTAAAGTTGTTTCCACCGTCGTCCACGTCGGTGAACAACTCGACGCGGGTGCCGCTGGGGGCGATCAAGTAGACGTCGAGGTCCGAAACCCACGTGTGCTCAATATTCAAGGTGACGTTCAGATCGTCGATCGATGCGCCGATGCCGCTGACGTCCAGGGTCGAGGTGACCGTGGACAAGTCCGGAATGGGTAGGGAAGTAGTTTGGGAAACCGTGGTGACCGTTCCGCTATCAAGCGTGCCATTGCCGTTGCCGTCGAGGTAGATGGTCCAGCCGGCCAGGCCGGGTTCACCCGGTTCGCGGACCGCGCCGTCGCCATCGAGGTCGTCATACTTTGCGCCGTGGATCTCTCCCAGGCCGGGGACCTGTTCTCCGGCCTGGTAAACGGGGGAGTCCGATCCGGTGGTCGTGATGGCTGCAATAAAATCCTCGACGGAGGATGGGTGAACCGCCTGGGCATCCAGTCCCATTCCCCCAATGCTTAGCAGCGTCCGCAGTTCCAACTGTTCCACGCCGCAGCGCCGGCCGAAGCGGGGAAGGCTGCGCGAATTGGATGAAGTACGTTTGCCGGAACGACGCCGGGACTTCTCCCGCAAGCCACTCGATGCACGTTGTAGAAAAGCCATGTCCATGACTCCTGTAAAATGATTCGTGTGAAAAAGAACCGCCCAGACGTAAAAAAATCCTCTTCCCCGGTTTCCGTGTGCAGCGGCGGGACACGTCAGTCCATACGTCCGGCACCCGGTCGTCAATCCTTGATCACCCCATTACCTTTGGAACAAAACCAGAATCTACCTCTATGAAAAATCCTGGAATGAACGCGAGTCTCCTTTTTTCAGGCGTAAGAGCCATGCGAACCGAAAAGTTTTCGCGATCATCGACGCCAAGGTTTCCTTTTCTATCAGATGAAAATAATCAATACAACCACCTCGATCGGAAATATTGACGTATTTGCCACCCCCATCGAAGAATGGACTGAAAGCTAATCGAGAAACTGTTTTGTTAAACAAAGTAGTCTGGAGAAGAAAACAAGAAAATAATCTCAAAAGAAATATAAAACTGTTAAGTATGGAATTAAAGATTGTTACGCGAAAAGCTTGCAGAGTTGAATTCTCTTGCCTAAATTACTACGGTTGATTTTCTTCTCGCGTACTGCGGAAAGCGGTCTTGGACGGCTTCGACGTCGATCTTGGTCTTGCGGTTATTAGTGTTCTTTGCTTTTAGAGGTAGAGGAATGCTAAATTTCGTTAATCATTGCTAATGGAAGGCAAGGAGGGTAAGAGTTGATTGGCCGGAAATTCAGTTGGTCATCAACATTCAAAAAATGCACGGTCGGGGCCCCGGATGGGGGTTCTTCCTTCACGAGAATCGTTTAGTCAACCGGGATGTCAATCGGGCAATTGGTGAGGGCAGGGCACCTCATCAGAAGGGTGCGGCCGAGCAGGGCGGGGTATCTCCCGGGCGATTTCCGGGTGGGAGTTGAATTATCAAAGAGCGGATTTAGAATATATATACATATATACAGTATAAGGTTCCACGAGAAAATGCAAGCCCTGTTTTTGGCCGCTCCTCGACAAGGGGGGGCATCCCGGACGTTGGGCAGAAACAAGTTTTCATTCGCATCTTTTATCCGGGATTATGCAATCCGGAGGATTGCCAGAGGGTAGCCGGCAGATCGCAGACTTCCGGGAAGATGTTGCCCAGGAATTATTTCCGATGCAACCCGAAGGGTTGCTAAAGACGTCGCCCTCTTGCACTCCTTCGGGGAGCGTTGGATTTTTTACGCCTCGTTCCCCGGAGGTCTGCGACCTGGCTACCATTTGTCATCCCTCCGGGATGATCTGAAAACAATCACGGACAACATTAATTAGGCATGGTGCTTCCCGGAACTCGGAATCATCATTGATGTTCCCTTTTTCGCCCCTTTCACCTAAGCAATGTCTGGAATCCCGCTTGCTCGAAATGGCGATCCGCCGTTAGGGCATCGGTGAGTCTATACTCCTGCATGACGATGAAGGATATGCAATCGGTCAGCGACCACTGCTTGTCGTGGCGCTTTCCATAGAACTCGATCCCTTGCTCGAACAAGTCCAGGGCAGGCGGCACAATCGTAACACGGCGGTCGTTGGCTAGGTCTTGGTACAAATCACAGAACAGTGTCCGGTCGGGACCCCGCGCCAGCGTATTGGCCACCTCGGCTAGCACCCAAGCGGACGTGATGAACGCACCTGAGAATCCCGAGGTAAAACGGGTTGCCGCCGCGGCAAACTGGTCGTGGGGATTGGTCAGGGCGATATAATATACGGTGTCGGCAAAGACGGGTTTCATCGTTTGGGCGTCCCATAGAGGTAGTGATCGTGATTGAGTGCTGCATCTTCGGGCAAGCCCGTCGCTCGGCCGGCGTATTTCATGAGTTTCTGCCCCAAGGTTTGCCCCTGTTCATCCAACAGCGGCCCTTCGCTATCCGCCGGCACAACCTCCACACGAACTTCGGCCCCTTCCGGCAATACCGCGGGGGACTCCACAATGACCACTCCTCCTTTGACATGTCCACGATAGACCATAGCTATTTACTCCTAAAAATATTTTTTCTAAATGTCCTTCGTTTTGGATCATTCATCAAGGGCAAATTCGTCCAATCGGGCCGGGCGATCACGAGGCCGAGGTAGGCCAGGGCCGCGTTAGCCCATCCCTGCGTTCACATCTATTATATAGCAGATAGGCTAAATCCCTAGAGGTCTCTCCATGCCGCCTGGCTTTGAAATCAGGGGAGGGGTAGAAAATGCAAGCCCTGTTTTTGGCCGCTCCTCGACAAGGGAGTTTATCCCGGACGTTGGGCAGAAACAAGTTTTCAATCGCGTCTTTTATCCGGGATTATGCAATCCGGAGGATTGCCAGAGGGTAGCCGAAGGTCGCAGACCGCCGGGAAGATGTTGCCCAGGAATTATTTCCGATGCAACCCGAAGGGTTGC